>JAILFF010000233.1 GCA_024697705.1 Ruminococcus sp. | reverse complement strand
TAATAATCCGAGCTTTCGCCGTTCTCATAGAACAGCTTAAAACTCCTGAGCTTATTCTCGTTAGGGTCAACCTCTTCTTCGGGGTCGGCGGGATCAACATCAAACCAGCCTATCCAGTACGGACCCACGCTCTCTATCGTATCGACGCCCGCAGTCTGGATATCGTACCTCTGACGCACATCTTCATAAGCTTTTGACAGTGTCTCCGAATCGATCCCGTTGCTTTTGGCGTGCTTTACAAGATTTGCCAACTTCTGATATTCCTCTTCGTTGGTAAAAATTTTCGCAAGCCCGTCATACGCTTCGAGCACTCGTTCGTCGGCAGCGTAATCATTTATTACGCTTCTCAGAGCTTCCGTCTTCGGTTCAAGCGACCCGAATTCTCCGTTTTCAAAGCCCTTGCCGTAAAGGTCTGCTACCTTTAACCGCAGATCTATGCTGTCATGTATATTTTCCGCAGCGCTGTAAGCGTTTATTGCGCGCCCGTAGAGTTGTCTGCTTTCGAGATCGGCTCCCTGCTCCAAGGCGCTTTGAAATTCAGCCTCGGTGGTATCGGAAGTAATGCTTGAAACGATCGCACCCGCAGCTGCGATATCAAGCAGAACCACTGCCGCAGCATAAAACATCTTGCCTGCCAATTGATAAACCTCCTATATAAGACCGATTGCCTCGATAATGACAGTACCTATCCATATAAAAGGCGCCATCGGCAATGCGGATTTGATCGTCTTTTTACGCATAGCGATCATTATAAGTCCCACAACGGCGCTAAGCAGAAGCGAGGCAAACAGAATGACCATTACTCCGCCGCTTCCCAGCATAACGCCGATGATGCCAAACAGCTTGACGTCGCCGAAGCCCAGACCGCGTGTAACGACGCCTATTATCAGAAGCATCACAAATCCAATCAGGAATCCCACACCGTCCGATTTGAGCTTGCCGATGAAAACATCATGCGGACAGAAGATCAGTTCAAGCACGAGCAATATCACCTTTGCTATGATACCCGCAAGGATGATCTCGTTATGTATCTTCTTTCTTTTAAGATCGGTGATTGCGGCAGCGCAGCAGAGAGCGTTTACAAATGAACCTCTGAAATAATCAAAAATATCCTTTTGTTCGGTAAATGTCATGAAATATTTATACAGCAATATGTCAAGCAGGAATGATACGACAAACATTACAGCGGTCAGCACGATCGACTGCCGCAGTGTGTAATAACTGTTATCCTCTTTTTTGGCGGTCTTTTCCGCAGTATCCGCTTCCTCATCGGGCGTAATCGCTTCAGACGCTTCGGTCTCGGTTTCGGGGGTTTCCTTATCAGCCTCCGAGCCGGGTATCAGTACATTCAGGGGTTCGGAGTCGGGTATCTTATTTTCCTTAGAGAAATAACCCTTATGGCGCATAAACCAAAACATACAGCCGGTATACACGGCTGCCTGCGCCGCTGATATCAGTATTCCCTTTATCACATTCATTCTCCTTCATTGTTCCGAAAATTTCTTTAAGACTCTTTAATCTCCGGCAAAGACCGGAACACAAGGCTCCGATCCTCGCCGCAGAAAGCGAGAAGCTTGGGGCGGAAATCTCGCTTTGTCGCGGAAATTCTATCGAATTATATGCTTCGTCAGAATGCATCTCCGATCTTGCTTGCCGTACCTGCATTAACAGTATCCGTCTCGCCCTTAAGTGCCTTGGATACTGAAGCCCACAGCTGTACGAATAAGTTACCGATCGCCTTTCTGAATACAACAGCAAGAGCAATAACTATGATAAGGATAAGAACTACTGCAATGATCTCCATACCGCTTTCGTCATTCTTGAACTCCTCAACACGCTTCTTGGTGTTCTGAGCAAGATTCTTCATGGCGCTCTTGCCATGAACGTATGAGTATGTAAGTGCATAATTTACGCTGTTCATCGTTGATACGCCTCCTTCCTTTGTTTCGCATGACAGATCCCCGTAATGCCCCATGATCCGTCTTCGGAATCTATGATTTTCATATAATAACCCGATCCAATATGAATCGTGATATTTATCAAATTATTATGCTGCGCTCATATTTCCGAGTATCGGCATCATTATCATCACCAATATCCCGAGAAATATCATACCTATCGGCATCATCAGCTTATTCGACGCCTTTTCGCCCTGCTGTAAAGCAAGCTCTCTTTTCTCAATGATAAGAAGATCGCTCTGCTTTGTCAGCGAATCGGTCAGGTCGCGTCCGCCCTTTTCGATAGCCTGGATAATAAGCGTGCAGAACTTGCGTATCTCCTTTGTTCCGCATCTGTTGGCAAACGCAAATATCGCGTCGCCTTCGCTTATTCCGTTGTTCATATCTTCGGCAACCAGTCTCATTTGCATATAAAGCGGTCTGTCCGCCGAATAGGCGACCTGCTTCCATGCGTCTCTCAGAAACATTCCCGCGTTTACAAGAAGCGCTATCGTGCTTACCGCCGACGGAAAATCTCTCATATACGAATAGTTGAGCTTTTCGAGCCTGTCCTCATAATTACCTGCGTAGGAAACAAATATCACGATCGCCGCAATTATTCCCAGAACCGCGATGGAAAGTCCCTCGACACCTCCCGAAAAACAACCGAACAGCAGGGCGCCGTAGATAAACAAAACAAGAAACGTGAATCTCTGAGCGTAATTTACTCTGAGGTAGAAATCACCGTATCTCTTTCCGAATAAGATACCTGCCTCCGACCTGATCTTAACAGCACTGTCTGTGCTGAAATCTATCTTGAGCATTTCAATGCAGGCAAATCCGATACCGAACAGCTGCGCTCCGAAAAAATCGTCCTTATCAATAGCGTCAACGTAAGCGGCATATTTTTCGGCTTTCATTATGAATATTATTAAAGGAATACTGATAATTATCAGTGCTATCAACAAACCAATCGAAATTGCCATTATTTATACCTCGATCTCCGTTATTCGTCTGCCGACATAATACGCCACTCCGGTGATCACAAGACCGACAGTTACTGCGATAACACCCATTACCGTGCGGAAGTTCGCCGCAAAGTCTCCTCCTGTTGCCTTTACCAGTATCATAAGCAATACGGGAGCGCACATCATTATATTCAGCTCGTTGCGTGTAGCCGCTGTTTTTGTGGCAATCTCCATTTCGATATTCAGCTTGCTGTACAATATCTCGTAGGAGTCGCGGATTATCTTACCGAAATCTCCGCCTCGGCGGTATGAAAGGGCAAATACCTGAGCAAAGCTCTCTATTTCCCTTATTCCCGAGCGCTTGCCGAAATCAGTCAGCAGTACATCAATATCAATGGCATTCTGCTGACCGTGAAGTATCAGCTTAAGCTCGTCCACGATATTCGCATCTTCGCCGTACTGCATGGTAAGATCGTCAAGTGCCGCTTCAAATGCCTTGACAGCGTTATTGCCCGAAGCAACGGAAGCCGCCAGCGAATCAAGCAGATCCATGAACTGCCGTCTAAGCGAATTGAGACGCTTTACATTTAACTGCTCTGCTCTGACAGGCAGGAAAAACTTTACAGCCGCCAGTCCGAGAATTGTGCATATCACTACGTCGAGTATAAATGTAATGGGACGCGGAGAACCGTTCTCATCGCTTCCCAGCCCGCCGTAAAACAGGTAGCCCAGTGCCGCGCCTGCCAGAAAAGCCAGAACAGTATACAGCACTTTTTCCTTACCGTTCATATAATAGACCCTGTAATTCAATACTCTTGTATTGAGCATCGAGGTCAGATATTCGGGTTCTTTTTCCTTTTTGGGCTTTTTCTCCTTTTCGAGCTCAACGCCCTTTTCTTCGTCTAAAGTCTCTATTTCTTCGGATGACAAATCCGCACACCTCTCTCTGATCTGAAACTATCCCCTAAACCAAATACTTCCCGGGGATCGCCGCGCCGTTCATTTCATATATGCAGCGCATATCCCGATCTCGTGCTCATATCAAACGATCCTGCCACAAGCACAGAGCTTATATTTTCTCTCTGATCCCCGTCAGCTTTAGCTTAAAATCATTTATAAGCGGATTTTCTGTTCTGTTAAGCGAGCCGGAAACCTTATCAAGCGTCGAATTGCTGTCTTCCTCAAAAACGTACAGAGGATTCAGCTTGATCTGCCCGTTTTCGTAGCCCACTACCTCCGTGATCTCAACGGTCTTACGGGAGTGATCTCTCATTCTCGAAAGATGGATGATAATATCAACGCCGGAGGCTATCTGCTGTCTTATCGCATCCAGAGGAAGACCTGCCGCGCCCTGAAGTACCATTGTTTCAAGACGGCTGAGCATATCTCTTGTGGAGTTCGCGTGACCCGTGGAAAGTGAGCCGTCGTGTCCGGTATTCATAGCCTGAAGCATATCGAGGGCTTCTGCGCCTCTGACCTCGCCGACCACTATACGTTCGGGTCTCATACGAAGCGAGGATTTGATAAGATCCTTCATGGAGATCTCGCCGATACCCGAGGTATTGGCGTTTCTCGTTTCCAAACGAACCAGATTCTGTACGCCCGTTATCTGAAGCTCCGCCGAGTCTTCGATGGTGATTATACGCTCATCCTTCGGGATATAATTTGACAGGGCGTTAAGAAATGTAGTCTTGCCCGAGCCGGTACCGCCGCTTATAAAGATATTATATTTAGATCTGACAAGCAGCTCCAGCTTATGAGCTATCTCCGCCGTAAGCGAACCGTAAGCGATAAGCTTATCAATGGTCATCGGCGTTTTTGAGAACTTTCTAATGGTAACGGTCGGACCGTTCAGCGCGATCGGAGGAAGCACAACATTTACACGCGAGCCGTCAGCAAGTCTTGTATCAACGATAGGATTGGATTGATTTACTTCTCTGCCCGCTGTTCCGACGATCCTCTGAATTATATCCTCAAGACGCTTGTTGCTCTCAAACTTTGCATCGAGCTTTTGAAGGCGTCCGCTTTTTTCAATAAATATATCCTCCATACTGTTTATCATGATCTCGGTGATCTGATCGTCATGGAGTATCAGATCAAGTATACCGAGACCGCGTATCGAGCTGTATATCTCGTCGATTATCCTGATACGCTGTTTGGGAGAAATATATACCTCTTCTGTTTTTTTTGCTACAAGATCCTCTATGAGGATCCTCAGCTGTTCGTCCTCATAATCCGAAAGATTTACCTTTTCCGCAATATATTGTCTTATTTCCTCTATGATCTTATCTTCCATAGATAACTCCTTTTATTCCCAGTACTGCTTGGCAGACAGGCTTCTTACAAGCTCCTGTACTCCATGCTGTGCTGAAAGGAACGGCAGAGTTCTGAATTCCTTTATTCTTTCATCGTTTATCGTTTTTGCGTTCTGAGCAAATGCGGAATATAAAACATACAGTTTGGAAAAATCCTTATGAGCCGCTCTGAAATAGGTATCCGCCGTTTCCCATACTCTCTGAGCCTTTTTGTTTGAAACGGTAGTGCCGTTCGTTACGATCAGAAACAGCTCGGAGTTATCGGCGAAATAAGCAGTCGTTTTGTCCCATTCCGACGCGATATCCATTATGATATAATCATACTCTCCGAGACTCACAAGGCTTTCGATCATGGTCTCCAGATTATCGGAGGTAAAGTCCAGCCAATCCAGCGCATTGTCGCACGCGGCATAATAATACACACCGGAAACGTCCTGTCTCGCAAAGTTTTTGAGCTGCACCGCGAGATTCTTCTTTTGTTCGATCACCGCAAGTATGCAGTTTGTCATGGTATAGTTACCGGTATCGGAAAACAGCAGATCGGGAATACCGAAGGTGTTAAAATCAATATACAGGACCTTTTCTTTATTGCCCGCAAGATAAGCCGCATACGCCGCCGCCGAAGTTGAGCAGCCGCTTCCGCCTGCGCCTGACATAAATGTAATGAGTCTGGTCCTGCCGTTTCCGCTCGAACCGATAGTGCCGCCCGAATTCTCCAGATAAAGATCCATTATCGCCTGCTGAAGATGATCTATCCTCTGATACTTGCAGGTCGCTTTCAGATCATCTACCTGGCTGATGCCTGCGGAATCAAGCGCTATCAGAACTGCCTTGCAAGGCAGCGCCTTCACCATATTTTTTTGTAAGTTGTAAATATCCTCGCTTACAATTGCAATATCGATAACCTGATAACTCAGCAATTCAACAGCTTTCTCGATATCCGAAAAAGAATATATCTCGATCTGAGGATAAAACTCGAAAAAAGCATTGATAAACTTGTCACGGTATAAGGTATCGTTTTCAATTAAAGCTAATTTTAGATTCATTAAAGGTCATTCCTCGCTCATCTGAATTACTACTGCTGTAATATTATCATTTTCGCCTTCGCTGCGGTTGATACGGATTATGCTCCTCACCGCTTTATCGAGCATATTTTGTTTCAGCGGCTTATCTCCGCTCAATTCGCTGAGGATCTGTTCATCGTCAACTATTCCGCGGAAGCCGTCGCTGCAAATAAGAAACTTTGTGTCACCGAAAAATTCTCCTGTAAAGAACTCCGCACGCACGTGCTTTCTCATTCCGAGGCACTTTGTCAAGGTATGTCTTCGGGAGTCGGTCAAAGCCTCTTCCTCCGTTATATTTCCCCTTGACAATTCCAGACCCGTTATTGTATGATCGGGCGTAAGTTGAACGATCTCATCAGTGATCTTGTAAATACGGGTATCGCCGATATGCAGTATGTAGTAAAATGAGCCTCTGACAAGAATACAGCTCAGAGTGCTTCCGAGTCTTATTTTGTTTACCTCCGCAAAGTCCACCACGTAATCATTGATTATATTGAACAATGCGAACCACCGTTCGTACAGCAGACCGCAGAACTGCTCCTCGTCCTCTTCATCCGCAAAATCAAAGTAGCATTTCTCGAACCAGTCGGTAAATGCCGAAACACCTCTTGCGCTCGCGATCTCGCTGTGTTCGCAGCTGCCTACGCCGTCGCAGACTATTCCGAATAAGGAACGGTAGTTCCGTGATTCAAGCCCTCCGACATAAGAAGCGTCCTGATTGATATTTTTTTTGCTTCCCTGATCGGTGATCCTGCTCAATACATATTTCATAATTCAAAAGTAAACTCCACCGCTGCAAAAATAATCAAATCACCTGTTTTGATCTCGTATTCATCATAAGGAGTAAGCATTCTGCCGTTCAGATAGGTA
>JAILFF010000211.1 GCA_024697705.1 Ruminococcus sp. | reverse complement strand
GCTTAATTATTATATCACCTTTTCCGCTGCTTGTCAACTACTTTTTTCAGCTTTTTTCAAGTTTGTTTCCTTCGACAGTTTTCTTTCTGATTCTTTATTTTTTTATATAGCCTTTGTACATTTCATTCTTACTTTATACTTTGTTCGTAGTTTTCTGTATATTTATTCTCACACACTTGATTTTTCTTTTTTACTGTGTTATAATGTACTTGTGCAGCAGGAATACCTTCACTGTAAATGCCATTCATTCAGGGAGGCGTATCAACTTGAACAATCCGGGCACCGATAATTCTGCCAAGCAGCAGAATGTCCGCAGCTTATCTTCAAAAAAAGGATACCTTCGTACTTCGTTTCTCATTTTTATTTGTATTGCTTTAAATGTTGGGGGGCGCAGCATCACCTTTAATAACCCGATGCCCGCGTGGCTCGATACCTACGGCACTTTTTTGGGCTCCTATATGTTTGGTCCCGTTCCCGGCGCAATTATAGGCATTGCAAGCAACGTTATTTTCGATCTTCTTGATTACAGCTCCATCGCTTACAGTACGGTCAGCATTTTTCTCGGGCTTTCCGTCGGCGTACTGGCGCGAAAAGGCTACTTTAGTACCTTCTTTCAGACAATGACCGTCGCGGGCGCTTCGTCATCGGGTTCAGTCTTTGTTGCTACGATCGTAAATCTTCTGATCGGTAACGGAAGTACCGGCAATCTTTGGGGCGACGCTATCAGAGATTACCTTATTGAAAACGGTCTTCACCGCGTACTGGCTGTTTTTATCGGTCAGCTTTATATTGAATTTCCCGATAAGCTTCTTATCTCGTTCCTCATTTATTTATTTATTAAGTTTTCAAAAAAACTGCGTGGAAAGTATACGGATAATTCTCCCGAAAAAGCCGTTTCCGCCGCCGTCGCCGCGATCGTTCTTTTTTCGGCTGTACCTTTTAACGATATCCGTTCTTCGGCTGATAAGGCGGAACATGACTATACCTACATTCAATCGCAGTTCAACGGCTCAAACGGTCTCCCCTGCGGTCATGCCAATGCTGTCGTTCAAACCAATGATGGTATTCTTTGGATCGGTACATACGCGGGTCTTTACCGCTATAACGGCAGCGAATTCATCCACATGGACGGTCTTACCGATGTAAGAAACGTTAACTGCCTCTATGTAGATGAAGAAAACAGGCTTTGGATAGGCACAAACGACAACGGCGTCGTCATCGCAATAGACGGTGTTGCCGCGAATGTTATTACAAGTAAGGACGGTCTCCCCTCCGATTCGATCAGATCTATCGTGCAGAGCTCCGACGGCGTTTATTACATCGGAACTACCGACGGAATGGTCTCACTTGAGCTGAAAATGGGTTTTTCCATAAAAAGCACCATGACCGACGCAGGATACATCGACCATCTCTCCGCCGACCATAACGGCAATATCGCCGCCCTTAACAAGGAAGGCAGGCTTTACATACTTAACGACGATAAATACGTCACGGGGCTCGAATTCGGC
Source organism: Ruminococcus sp. (assembly GCA_024697705.1). GTDB lineage: Bacteria > Bacillota > Clostridia > Oscillospirales > Ruminococcaceae > YE71. The sequence continues at coordinate 16,155 of JAILFF010000211.1, read as the reverse complement.
ACTACGGGCAAAATGATCTCCTGCTGCAATTTCAGTGATCACGGCGAACTGTTTCTCGGCACAACCGACGGCGCGATATACCGATACCGCATTGCCGAAGGCAGCTCGGAAATGCTTGATACCGTCGTCTGCAACGGTTTTTCAAAGATCAACAACATTTACCCCGATCAGGACGGTCTGACATGGGTATGCTCCGAAAACGGCATCGGCTACATTGATAAGAACAATACCTTTGTCAAGCAGCAGGCGGGCGATTTTGACCATCAGGTCGAAAACATGACCTGCGATTATCAGGGAAATCTGTGGTTTGCTTCGTCAAGACTGGGACTCCTCCGACTGACTCCCTCCTGCATCAAGGATATTTACACCGACTGCGGCTTGGAGCCCGATGTAGTCAATTCTACTGCGATCTTCGGCGGAAATCTCTATGCGGGCACCGATGACGGTCTTGATATCGTTGACCTCACCGCAAGAACTGCTGTTCAGAACGAAATATCCGAATACTTCGACAACTGCCGTATTCGCGATCTTCTGACAGACACCTCGGGAAATCTTTGGATATGCAGCTATACAAAAGGTCTTATTAAAGTAGAAAAGAACGGCGAGATCGTTTCGTACTCCGAAAAGTTCCCCGAAATAGGCGTTCGCGTAAGAGTCTGCTGTGAGCTTAACGACGGTTCGCTGGCTGTCGGCAGCGCCGAGGGTCTCTTCTTCATTGCGGACGGCGAGCTTGTCGGACATATCCCCTTTAGTGAGGAATTCGGCTACTCGCAGGCGCTTTGCCTGCTTGAAACCCCCGAAGGCAAACTTTACGCGGGCACCGACGGAAACGGCATCGTCGCCATCGGACGCGAAGGCGTTATCGGCAAGATCGGCAGGGAGGACGGTCTTACCTCCGATGTTATCCTCCGCATGGTGCGCGACGATGAGGACGGCAGCATTTATGTCGTCACCTCAAACTGCATCTGCCGCTATGCCGACGGAAAAATTACCGCTCTTGACGCCGTGCCGTATTCAAATAACTACGACATCATGATCGACGGAGATGAGCTTTTTATCCCCGGCAGCGCAGGCATCTATGTTTTTGACAAGCACAGTCTGCTCGAAGGCAAGAAGAGCGCCCGCCTGCTTCTGAACGGCTCTCCCCTGCTGCTCAACTCCAAAATGGGTCTTGTCGGTTCGCTGACAGCCAATTCCTTTAACGCGAGAGAAGGAGAAAACGGCAAAAAGGTCTACCTTTCGACCAACAAGGGCGTTTTCCTGATGGATCTTGACAATTATGTGCTGACTCAGCCCGCCTGCCGCCTGACCATTTCGGAAATGCGTCTTGACGATATCCCCGATCAGATCGAGCGCAGCGCGAATATAAGCGTCGAAAGAAACATCGCGAAAATAGAATTTGTCCCCGAGATAATCAATTACACCTACGCCGACCCCATAATCTCCTATAAGCTCGAAGGCTTTGACTCGTCATGGACAGATGTTCGCCAAAGCGAGCTTACCTCGGTTCAATATACGAATCTCAGCCCGGGCGACTACGTTTTCCGTCTGGCAATACGCGGTGATGACGGCGCTATTATCGAAGAAAGCTCTTACAGCATCACCAAGGAAAAAGCGCTGTACGATAACGCATGGTTCAGATACTACATGATAGGCGTCGGTATGCTGTTCATCGGCTGGCTGTCGTGGTTCATCACTCAGACGAATATCCAGCACACCCTTGCATTGCAGGAAACAAAGCTTGCAATGGCGCTCCAGCAGGTGCAGATGGGCAACGAAACTATCCTCGCGATCGCCAAGACCGTTGACGCCAAGGATCTGCGTACCAGCAAACATTCGCAGCGCGTATCGGAATACTCCGCGATGATAGCGCGGGAGTACGGCTTTTCCGAAGAGGATTGTGAAAACCTCCGCCGCGCCGCGCTGCTCCACGATATCGGCAAGATCGCCATTCCCGATTCGGTGCTCAACAAACCCGGAAGGCTGACCGACGAAGAATACACCATCATGAAAACGCACGTTACCAGCGGCTCGGAGATCCTGAAAGACTTCACGCTGATCGACCACGTTGTGGAGGGCGCAAGATTCCACCACGAGCGCTACGACGGGCGCGGCTATCCCGACGGGCTTAAAGGCGAGGATATCCCCCTCTACGGCAGGATAATCGCCATTGCGGACGCCTTCGACGCCATGACCGCCAACCGCGTTTACCGCAAACGTCAGGACTTCGACTACGTTATGGGCGAGCTTCATAAAGGGCGCGGGACCCAGTTCGACCCCGATCTGCTTGATATCTTCCTCAAGCTGATAGACGATAAAAAGATAGATATCGACGCGCTTTACAGCGAAAACGCGCAAAAGGGGGAGGAATAAACGATGGCGAACAATAAAACACAAACGAACAAGACCGCAAACGCCAAAAAGTTCAATCCCTTCGGATACGTGAACGACTTCCGAAATATCCTCTGCGCCATTATCACCGCTTTGGTAGCCATCGGTATCGCTTTCGGCATAAGAACGATAAATAACAGCGGAGTAAACCACCGCCTGACCGTAACGGCGGGATTTATTTACGACGGCGACGAAAGCACGCCGTACAGCGCGAACTTTATCCGCGCCGCAAGGCAGCTTGAAGACATCTTCGGAGAAAAACTCACCATCATCGAAAAATACAACGTACCGTACGAATCGGCAGACGAAGTCATAACAGACCTGGTCTCCGACGGCTGCAACATTATTTTCACCAATTCCTACGGCTACGGAGAAACCGCAAAAAATATGGCGCTGAAATATCCCGACGTGCAGTTCTGCGCCGCCACCTGCGACAATGCCAATAGGGGTACGACCGCCGCAAATTACCATAACTTTATGGGAGAGATCTATCAGGGACGATATATCAGCGGCATAGCGGCAGGCGCCAAGCTGAGCGAAATGATACAGAACGGCACCATTACTCGTGACGAAGCGGTGCTGGGCTTTGTAGCAGCCTATCCCTGTGCGGAGGTCATCTCGGGCTATACGGCGTTCCTGCTCGGAGCGCGTTCGCAATGCCCCTCAGCCGTCATGCGCGTTAAGTACATCAACACCTGGACGAGCTACACCCTCGAAAAAGAGGCAGCCCGTCAGCTGATAGACGAGGGCTGCGTGATAATATCGCACCATTCCAACACGATAGGCTCGGCTATCGCCTGCGAGAACGCCGATATGCCTTACCCTGTCTATCATGTCGGGTATAATCAGGACATGATAGGAATATCACCCACCTCAGCGCTCATAAGCTGCCGTATCGACTGGCTGCCGTATTACACCTCCGCTATCAAATCGGTATTCGCAAGACAGCCGATAGAAAAAAATATCAGCGGCAGGATCAACGGCAACGATGCCAGCGGAGGATTCAAGGAAGGCTGGGTAAAGCTGCTTGAACTGAATTCGGCAGCCGCCAGCGAAGACACCCGTACAATACTCGGCAAAGCGGTCGAAGACATGGAAAACGGCAAAACGCACGTTTTCAGCGGCAATTACAAAGGCGTATCGTTCAGCGACCCGAACGACGTTATCGATCTCTCGACAGAGTTTATCGAGAATCGCGATTCCTCGGCGCCGACCTTTCACTATGTTCTGAACAATGTTATCATCATCGACGACGAATAAATTACAAATAACAGATATAACAAAAACACCGGCATTTTGAAAGTGTCGGTGTTTTTTCTGTTAATTATTCAAAGATCTCACTGCGGAAAATGACCATTTCCGAGAAAACCATCATCCTGCGGAGACTGACCGTTCGGAAAACCGGGCTGTCCGTTCATATAGCCCTGCTGCCCGTTCATGTAACCCTGCTGTCCGCCCGGGAATCCTTGCTGCCCGTTCATATAACCCTGCTGCTGACCGCCGAACCCGTTATAGCTGTCATAATTATTGCTTGTCGCGTATGGATTCACATACTGCGGAGCCGCATAATTCTGCGAGGGACGCTTTTCGTCCTCGGTTTCAAGCAGACCGCCGTTCGTCTTTATCTGAACTATCAGACCAAGTATTATTGATACCAGTCCAAGCACAGGCGCGAGCTTGGGCATTTTGATAAGTACCGCAAGCGATGCGCCGAACAGTGAACCGCTGCTTACGGAGGTCGTAATTATCATTAAAGGTTTGGTCAGCTTGACCGCGATCACACCCGCAACAATGCCCACAGCAGCACCAACAGCAAATTCCATTATAGGCTTTGTCGTATTCTTTGTAATGTACATCATTATTCCCGCAGCAGTCAAGCCCACTGTCAGAAATGCAGACAGAAAAACGCCAAGCTTGTATGTTTTGTATGAAAAGATCGCAAATACGATACCGAGTACAAATCCGAGAAAAAGCGCTGCCCCGCCGCTGTTCATTGTTCCGCCAATTATTAAGCCGACAAGCTCACCGAAGCAAAAGCCGCATAAAGCGATAATAAGTTTTGTCAGCTTATAGCCGAAAAAACAGCCGAGCCCCCCTATCGCCAGACAAATAACAACCGCTATTGTTGATTCCGCCGAACCGTTCATCAGCGTGTTAAGGTCAACGTCAGATTAACCTGTACCCAAAATTATTCCTCCTTTAAAAGTTTAATATGATATAATTATATTACTTATCAAATCAATTGTCAATTAACATTTTCGACAATTATTCCACATAATATTTGTTAATCAAGACGACAAAGATCAATCGCTGTCCGACTGTTCATCGAGCGTGAGAGTATAGGCGGGGATAAATTCCTCAAGAAATACCTCTGCCTCAGACAGCTCCATAGCGTAGATCGCGTCGAGAGTAGCTTTTTCAGCCGTAGCGAAATCGTCATTCCCCATGCGGCGCTCCTCGATGCACTTGATATACGCCGAGATCTTATCCGCTGCCTTGACAAGACGCCAAAGCTCCGCCTCGCCGCTGTCGGGTTTCAGCAGCGGGACGTACTCTTCTCGAATATCCTCGGGGAGATAACCAAGCAGCCTGTCGGCGGCTTTCAGCTCGATCTCATTGTAAATACTGCGTATCTCGGGATTGTAATACTTAACAGGCGTGGGAAGATCGCCCGTGATAATCTCCGAAACGTCGTGATACATCGCCAGCAGAGCGCAGCGCTCGGCGTTCACGCTCCCGCCGAAACGCTTGTTGCGAATCACCGCAAGCACATGAGCAATAAACGCCGTTTCGAGCGAATGTTCGCTGATGTTCTCGGTCAGAGTATTCCTCATCAGCGCCCAGCGGTCGATATATTTCATTCGTGATATAAAAGCAAAAAAACGTGCGCTCATGCCAAATTCTCCCCTGTCAGCAGCTTTTCCATAAGATAAAACTCTCCCTTGCGCCAGTGCGCGGTTCCAACTTTTGCATACCCTTGCGAATCATACAACCGAAGCGCGTAAGGATTCTTTGTGAAAACGTCGAGTCTTACCGAAATCACGCCCGAAGCCCTCAGTTCGTCCTCGATATGCTTTATTATCTGCCGTGCAATTCCTTTATGCTGAAACACGGGCGACACCACAAGCCTGTGGATAACCACAAAATCATCGCCGTTATATGACCATTCGCCATTTGCGTATTGCTCATCGGTATATTTATTAAGAACATACATTCCTGCAAGAGCCGAACCGACCAGACAGATGTACATCTCGCCGCGCTCGATATCTCCGCGAAGCACCTCACACGAGGGATAGACCTCGTCCCACTGGTCGATGCCTTCGGCGTTCATATGTTCGACAGCCGCAGCCACAACAGCATGAGTCTCTTCAAGGTCGGAAATGTCCGCTTTTTTGTACATAATATCCATTATGAAATTTCCCCGACTATCCCGTGATGACTATATATAAGAGGGGTACTGCCATCACGAGAAAGATAATGCCAAGAGCGATTGTCAACAACCGAGAGAGTTCGGTCTTTTTTCCCGATTCTTTCGCCTTTCCCGACTGCTTTTTCTTTATTCTGAAAAGCACGGCAACGATCAGCAGTATAAATACTACCACGAAAATCGCAAAATAAACATTTATATAACTTAAAGCCATCCCAAGCGAATGTGAAATATTTTTCTCTTTTATCTTCCGGTATCATACAAAACACCTCCAAAAATATACATTTGAAAAAATGACGGGAATGTTCTTCCCGTCATTTGTCTTTTTAAGAAAAATTTATCAGCCGATCTTTACGATACTGAGCAAAACGCCCGCGGCTACGGCAGAGCCGATAACGCCCGCAACGTTCGGTCCCATAGCGTGCATGAGCAGATAGTTGGTGGGATTTTCTTCCTGACCGACCTTCTGAGCGACACGAGCCGCCATAGGTACAGCCGAAACGCCCGCCGAACCGATCAGCGGATTGATGGTCTTGCCCGAGATAACGTACATAAGCTTTCCGAGCAGTACGCCGCAGGCAGTGGCAAGTCCGAACGCGATAACGCCGAGAAGGATAACCTTACCGAACGCAGGGGTAAGTATCTTGTCCGCTCTCGTGGTAGCGCCAACGGAAGTGCCTAAGAATATCGTGATAATGTTCATAAGCTCGTTCTGAGCGGTCTTTGCGATTCTGTCGCAGCAGCCCGACTCTTTAAGCAGATTGCCGAACATCAGCATACCAACCAGCGGAGCGGCATCGGGAATCATAAGAGCTATAACAACAGTAACGAGTATCGGGAAGAGGATCTTCTCGGTCTTGGAAACAGTTCTGAGCTGACCCATTACGACCGCACGTTCCTTCTTGGTGGTGAGCAGTTTCATAATAGGCGGCTGGATTATCGGCACGAGAGCCATGTAGGTATAAGCAGCCAACGCGATAGTACCAACGCCGATGCTGTCGGTACCCGAAAGCAGTCTCGAAGAAACGAAGATAGCGGTAGGGCCGTCCGCTCCACCGATGATGGCGATGGAGGCGCACTCCGCCGCGGTCATGCCGAGCAGAGCAGCTCCGATGAATGTAAAGAAGATACCGCCCTGTGCAGCCGCACCGAGCAGAAAGCTCTTGGGATTGGCTATCAGCGGACCGAAGTCGGTCATAGCGCCGATGCCTAAGAATATCAGCGGGGGATATATCTGGAGTTTTACGCCTAAATACAGCATATCAAGCAATCCGCCGTGCCGTAGTATGTATCCGTAATCCAAATAATGGGTATTCGTAATTTCAAGACCCGTCGGGTCGATCTCGGAGCGGGTGGCATATTCCCAGAATTCCGAATGGTACATCTCCGCGCCGGGAAGATTTGTCAGCAGCATACCGAAGGAGATCGGCAGCAGCAGCAGCGGCTCAAAGCCCCTTGCTATCGCAAGGTACATAAAGACGAATGAAATAAGTATCATTATGATATTTTTCCAGCCGCCGTCAACCAGAAAACCCGCAAAGCCCGACTTACTGCCAAGATCGAGCAGGGTATTCAGAAAGCTCTCTAAAATTGCCATATCAAGTCATCATTCCTTTCAGATATTCGAGGTACACGCCTTAAAAAGGTCGGGTCGCCTCGGAGATGCCTGCGGCACTCCAGGCGTTTCTTCGTGCGGCGCCTCCCTGTGAAGCCTTAATGCTCTTCACGGCGAGCTTTTTGCCCGACTGCGCCCCGTAAGCCGCGATCGCAGCCATGATAACAGCGACCGTTTCTTCCTCGATACCGTCCGAAACGACGGGCGCGGACTTCGGCGCGGTCTTGGGTGCCGGAGCCTTCGCCTTTTCGGCAGCCTCAGCCTTCTTGGCGGCTGCTGCCTTTTCCTCGTTCTTCTTGTTCACGGAATCGAATATCTTTCCGTAGAGCGAAACGAGGAGTATCAGAAGTATCAGAGCGATAAATACTACTGCTATACCGGTGAAAACCACCGCAGCAATGGTACTTCCGCCGAGATCCTTGTCCGAAGTATGTATCGCTTCGCCCGCCAGAATGACAGGATTCAAGTTCATACTCATTACCTTCTTCTCCTTTTCAATGGATTTATATTCAGACCAATCACTATTTATTATACACCAAACTATCAAAAAAAACAAGTCCAAATGACAATTATTTCACAAAAAGTTCGGAAAAAGGATATAATTTGATACTCATAATCTGTTAACGATCTCAGCCTTTCCGCAAGTCATAATTTATTAACAGATAATATACAATCGTCTGCCGCGGATATGGTATAATTATCTTGAAATCTGTTCCGACATACGGGAGGAAAAAATATGTTCGATAAATATATTGACAAACTTACCGATTACGTTCCCTATATACTCGGGGCTGCACTTATACTCGCGGTCGGCGTTGTAGTCATAAGGCTGTTCGTTCGGTTCCTGTGGAAAGTTCTGTCGAAGACCAAGCTTGAAGAAACGGGCACACGTTTTCTCATTTCGGCGATAAAGGCAGCGATGTACGTTATCCTCGTCGTTATGGCGCTTTCGGAGCTCAAAGTCCCGATGTCCTCGATAATCGCGGCGCTCGGTACGGCGGGTCTTGCCATTGTTCTGGGTTTAAAGGACAGCCTTTCAAACGTCGCGGGCGGATTCATCGTTATGCTCGAACGTCCGTTCAAGGTCGGCGATTACATCTCGATCGGAGGAAACGAGGGTACTGTCGAAAGCATCACGATACTCAACACAAAAATTCTCACGATCGACAACAAAGCCGTGATATTCCCGAACGCCACCGTCGCCTCGGCAACGATAACCAATTTCACCCAGCAGGAACAGCGTCGGCTCGAACTCAAATTCAGCGTTTCCTACAAGGAAGACCACAAGCGTGCCGAGGAGGTCATTCTCAAAACCGTCGAGGCAAATCCCCTTTCGCTTAACGCGCCCGATAAGCCGTATATCCGCGTCTGCGAGCACTCCGACAACGCGATCATCATACTCCTGCGCGTGTGGGTAAAGACCGAGAACTACTGGGAGCTGCGCTTCGGGCTGCTCTCTGATGTCAAGGACGCCTTCGACGAGGCGGGCATCTCGATCCCCTATAATCAGCTTGATGTTCACTTTGACGGCGCTCCGAACAATCAATGACCGCACCGGATCCCCCGCTGCACGGCTGCCGCGGGGGATCTTTATTTGCAAAAGCTTGTTATTGTACGTTTTTCTGTACTGTATCTTCCTTCGGAGGAGTATAGCATATCACGGCAACGATCACTTTCTCCGCGCCAAGCTCCTTTAAAAGCTTAGCGCAGCTGTTCACAGTAGCGCCCGATGTGAAAATATCGTCACAGAGCATCACGCACTTCCCCGCCAGCGGCTTCTTACCCGCGTATTTACCGCGGATACAGTAAGTGCTTTTCGCAGAAGATAATCTTTCCCGCCATGACAGCTTATGCTGCTCGACCTTTTTCCGACGGTGAGATATATACCCTGTTTCCAGACGGATACCGCTCTCCCGCGAAAGCTCCCGCGCAAACAGCTCCGCCTGATTGTAACCTCTGCGCAGCCGCTTGAAAATATTCATCGGCACGGGTATTACGATGTCGATATCCCACGGCTCCAGACCGTCGGTAAAGAGCTTCTCGGGCAGCCTTTCCGCCGTATACTCCGCCACCGCCCTGCTGCCTCGGTATTTCAGCGAAAGCACCGCCTTCCGCGCCGTGCCTTCATATCGAAAAAGCGCCTCCGCACGGTCAAACTCGGGCTCGTCCTCCCCTATCTTCGCATGAAAGACCGCCTGCCACGGGACGGGCTCGGCATATTCGAGCTTGCTCTCGCACTCCGAGCAGAAACGTTTGTTCCACCCAATCACCTTATCGCAGACGGGGCATCTCATCGGAAAGAAAAGATCGAGCAGAAAGTCAAAATACAGCGGTCTCCTCGTCCTCTTCACCGCCATTATTATCCATCTCCTTAAGCATTTCGAGAAGACAAGTGTTTCTTTCGGGAGCCTTGCGGCGGGTCAGCATTTTAACAAAACACTCCTTGCTGCCCACCACGAGCAGCATTTTTTTTGCGCGGGTGACCGCCGTGTAAAGCATATTCCGATAGCAAAGCCTGTCCGTCAGACCTATCACAACAAGGACCACGATGTTGTATTCGCTGCCCTGACTTTTGTGTACGGTAATGGCGTAGGCAAGTTCGAGATTTTCGAGCATCTGAGAGGTATAGACCGCTATCCTGCCGTCGAAATCAATGGTCAGCTGCTTGGTAAGCTCCTCGCAGCCGATTATCCGCCCGATGTCGCCGTTGAAGATACCGACCCCGCTGCCCTGTTCGTCACGGCTTCCGCCCGAGACCTTTTTCCACTCGATATCATAATCATTCTTCGTCTGCATCACCTTGTCGCCCACGCGGAACGCCGTTCCGTGAGCGCGTATCTCGCTCTTATCGTCAGACGGAGGATTGAGCGCCTCCTGAAGCAGCTCGTTCAGGCGTTCGATGCCTGCCTCGCCCTGCCTTGCGGGGGAGATCACCTGTATATCATCAATTGCAGAACAATCGTAATACTTCGGCAGCCGCTCCGCGCAGGCGTTGATGACAAACTGCTGCGCCTCGGGTATGCCCTTCTGCGGAACAAAGAAGAAATCCGAATCCTTGTCGCTGTCGAGATAGATCGGCTCGCCGTTCACCATAGCGTGAGCCGTCGTAACGATCTTGCTCATCTGCGCCTGACGGAATATTTTTTCGAGCTTTACTACGCTCATAACTCCGCTTTCGATAATATCATGCAGCACGTTTCCCGCGCTTACCGACGGCAGCTGATCGGAGTCGCCCACCAGCACCAGCTTGCAGGTAAGCGAGATGCCCCTCAGCACCGACTCGAAAAGAAGCGTGTCCACCATAGACATCTCGTCGATGATAAGCGCTTCGCACTCCAGCATATTCTTCTCATCGTGAACAAACAACATTCTGTCATCGTCGGAATGTTTGACCTCCAGCAGACGGTGCAGCGTTTTGGCGTCGCAGCCTGTCAGCTCGGAGATGCGCTTTGCCGCCCTCCCCGTCGGAGCGGCGATCATTACATTCATTCCCTGATCCTTAAGAAGCCGTATAATGGCGTTGAGAGTCGTTGTCTTTCCCGTGCCGGGACCTCCCGTGATGACCAGAAATCCGTATGACAAAGAAAGATTTATCGCCTCGCGCTGCCTTTCATCGTACTTTATACCGTATGTGCGTTCGGCTTCGTCGATCACCTCGGAAAAATCTATCTTGTTATCATAAGAGCACGACTTCATCGCCAGAAGCCGCCGCGATATGTAATTCTCAGCCTTGAAATAATCCCGCAGCATTATGAAATGTCCCTGCGGCTTGTCGAAGCGGAAAAGCTCTTCCTCCGTGAGCTGCTCTGTCAGCACTTTGTCATAGAGCTGACGGCTTATCCCAAGCGCCTGACAGCTCTCGGCAGCAAGCCACTCCACGGGCATACAGGTGTTCTTTTCCTCCGCCGCCTGCTTTCTCAGCACCTCGCAGATGCCCGCCTTGATGCGCATTTCGCTGTCATGCGGAATACCAAGCTGATCGCCTATCAGATCAGCCATTCTGAACGACACGCCGAGCCCCTCGCCGCACAGGATATACGGATTGGTCTTTATCAGCTGCTCGGAATCCTCTCCCCATCTGCGGAAAGCCTTCACCGCCGAAGATACGGGTATACCATACTGCGTAAACAAGACCGACAGTCCGCTTACGGCGTATATTTTCTTGTACTGCTCGGCAACGTCCTCCGCAAGGGAGCGTGAAATCCCCTCGACCTCCGCAAGTCTTTCCGGTTCGTCCTTGATCACATCAAATGTATGTTCACCGAATCGGTCAACTATCGCCTTAGCTTTCCTCGCGCCGATTCCCTTTATCGCGTCGCCCGACAGATACTTCTGTATCGCCTCGACAGTAGTGGGCATTCTGCGGCGGCAGCCCGTACTTTTGAACTGCAATCCGTACTGGCTGTGGACCATATAGTATCCCTGACACTCGATCTCCTCGCCCTGCTCGACTATGCCAAGATTTCCCACCACGCATTTCAGCCCGTCCGCGGTTTTAAGCATAATAATACAGTATCCGTTTTCATCGTTTCTGAATTTGACCGCGTCGATCTCACCGCTTATGGTAATAATTTCGTTTTCCGGCATAAATCAAGCCCTCTACTTTCGATTTCCAATCTTTTCGGCGACGAAGACCTATCTCCGCCGACAAATAAATAATAACACATTTTTCCCCGTTTGTCAACAAAAGCGGCTGTACCGAAAAAGCACAGCCGCAGAAATTACGGATATTACTTACTTCTTTCTCGCAGCGAGGTCTGCAAGAGCGTCCTTCCTCGAAAGGCTGATCTTGCCCTGGCTGTCGATGTCCATTACCTTGACAACGATCTCGTCACCGACGGAAACGATGTCCTCTACCTTCTCTACTCTCTGCTTGTCGAGCTTCGAGATGTGGCAGAGACCGTCCTTGCCGGGAGCGATCTCAACAAACGCGCCGAAGGTCTTTATCGAAACGACCTTGCCCTTGTAGATGGCGCCGATCTCAGGGTCGTGAGCGATGGTATTGATAATAGCGATAGCCTGATTTGCCTTGTCAAGATCAAGACCCGATACGAATACATTACCGTCCTCGTTGATGTCGATCTTAACGTCGCACTCGGCACTGATCTTCTGGATGACCTTTCCGCCCGAACCGATAACTTCTCTGATCTTGTCAACTGGAACCTTGGTGGTGAGCATCTTGGGAGCCCACTTGTTGACAGTCGGACGGGGCTCGGGAATAGCCTTAAGCATGATCTCATCGAGTATGTAATCTCTCGCCTTGTGGGTCTTTGCAAACGCTTCGGCGATTATGTCATAAGTAAGACCGTCTACCTTGATATCAACCTGAATAGCAGTGATACCCTTCTTGGTACCGCCTACCTTGAAGTCCATGTCGCCGTAAAAGTCTTCAAGACCCTGGATATCTACCATAGTCATCCATTCGCCGTTCTCCTTGGTGATAAGACCGCAGGAGATTCCCGCAACGGGAGCCTTTATCGGAACGCCCGCGTCCATCAGAGCGAGGGTCGAACCGCAGATAGAGCCCTGCGAGGTCGAGCCGTTAGAGGAAAGGACCTCGGATACCATTCTGATGGCGTAGGGGAAATCCTCAACAGAGGGGATAACCGGAACAAGAGCCTTCTCGGCAAGAGCGCCGTGACCGATCTCACGTCTGCCGGGACCTCTCGAAGGCTTGGTCTCGCCTACGGAATAGCTCGGGAAATTGTAGTGGTGGATATATCTCTTGGCAACTTCCTCGTCGATACCGTCGAGCTTCTGCGCGTCGCTTACGGGACCCAGCGTGCAGATAGTAAGCACCTGAGTCTGTCCGCGGGTGAAAAGACCCGAGCCGTGTACTCTCGGAAGCAGACCTACTTCGGCAGCAAGAGGACGGATCTCGTCGATGCCTCTGCCGTCAACGCGCTTGCCCTCGTAGAGCCAGTTGCGGACGATCTTCTTCTGGAGCTTGTACATAGCCTCGTCAAGCATAGCAGCCTGATCGGGGTACTGCTCGTCGTACTTCTCGTGGATAGCGTCATAGATAGGCTTAAGTCTCGCGTCACGAACGTTCTTGTCGTCGGTGTCGAGAGCTTCCTTAACCTGCTCGCCGACCATTGCTTCCATCTCGTCAAGCAGATCGTGGTCGATCTCCATGGACTGGAACTCGAACTTGGGCTTGCCGATATGAGCCTTGATCTCGTTTATGAAGGTAATCATCTTCTTGATCTCCGCGTGACCTGTCTTGATAGCTTCAAGCATAAGATCGTCGGAAATTTCGTCCGCACCCGCTTCGATCATAACGATCTTCTCCATAGAGCCCGCAACGGTAAGGTTCAGCCTGTTGTTCTCGCGCTGTTCAAGAGTAGGATTCAGCACGATCTCGTCGTTTACAAGACCCACGCTGATGCCCGCGATAGGACCGTTCCACGGGATATCGGAGATAGAGATAGCGATAGAAGCCGCGCACATACCCGCGATCTCGGGCGAGCAGTCGGGGTCAACAGCCATAACGGTCATAACAACCGATACGTCGTTTCTCATGTCCTTTGGGAACAGAGGTCTGATCGGGCGGTCAACCATTCTCGAAGCAAGGATAGCCTTGTCGGTGGGCTTGCCCTCACGCTTGGTGAAGGATCCGGGGATCTTGCCTACGGCGTAAAGCTTTTCCTCGAAGTCAACGGAGAGCGGGAAGAAGTCGATGCCGTCGCGGGGCTTTGCCGAAGCGGTAACGTTTGCCATAACGACAGTCTCGCCGTAGCGTACCCAGCAGGAGCCGTTTGCCAGACCGCAGGTCTTGCCGGTCTCGACGATAAACGGTCTGCCGGCATATGTAGTTTCAAATTTTCTGTAATTTTCAAACATCATTCAGCCATTCCTTTCAAAATCAATATATTAATCGGAAACGGTGAACAATTTAGCAAAAAACACAGCCTGCGACTTTCTTCGCAGGTTCTGTTCATTGCTAATGACGTTCACCGTCGCCGTTTCCCGATGCTTCATAAAAACACTTAAAGGCAGAAACAGACGAATCCGTTCTGCCCGTGTGTTTATCGGTCGATTACTTACGGATACCGAGCTTGTCGATTACAGTTCTGTATCTCTCGATGTCCTTGGTCTTAAGATAAGCAAGGAGATTTCTTCTCTTACCAACCATCTTGAGCAGACCTCTTCTGGAGTGATGATCCTTCTTGTGGGTCTTCAGATGCTCGGTGAGGTCGTTGATCCTCTTGGTAAGGATAGCGACCTGTACTTCGGGAGAACCTGTGTCGGTAGCGTGAGTTCTGTTAGCTTCGATAACAGCTGTCTTTTCGTCTTTTCTAAGCATTTTCCATACCTCTTTCTGCGGGCATTGCCCCAAATTATCCGACAAGGAAGGCAAGGGCGGGTATTATTCTCCGTTGGAGCTTGACCCCCTGTCTGCCGTGCGGAAACCTTTGACCAATTTGCCGTGCCGAGTACACGACTTTATTATTATACAACATTTATTGGAATATGTAAAGAGCATTCACAAAAAATTTACACATCCCGTTTCACGAAAGCTCCAAGCTTATCCATTCGGTTTCGGTGCCGCATTCCGGACAGCCGACATATATCGTTATCCAGTCGAAAATGTCCGCGAAGTCGTCGGGCGTGAACCTTTCGGGATCGTCCGCCACGACCTCCTCAATGAACTGCTGTCTGTCCTCCTGTTCAATTGCAAGCCGTATATTTAACGCGCCCGAACCGCAGTCCGCGCAGTTCAGCTTTTCAAGACCTTCATCGCCTGCTGACTTGCAGCTGCCGCACACACAGCCGTCGTAGCTGTGTTTTGCTTCGTCAAAAATAAGATGTCTCAGACCGCATTTCTCGCAGACAGCCGCGACCTTCAAGCCGTCTCTTTCGCCGTAGCCAAGCGAGCTGTCCCAATCTGCGTCGTTGTTGTAAAGATTTTTGAACCGTTCACAGCCGCAGGTGCAGACTATCTTACCCCAGATGTTATTTTCGTCCGAATTGTCTTCATCGACCGCGATGATGCCTTTCAGATGTTTCGGGACAGTATAGCTCATTTTCTGTTCACCTCAAATTATCAGGTATGCAGGAACATCTTATTCCACTGACTGCGCTCCTTGCCGTCCTCTGCTTCCTCTGCTGCCGCTCCCAACAGACCGTTCTGCTGCTTCGCCGCCGTCAGCGTATTCTGCATAAGCATAGCGATAGTCATGGGACCCACGCCGCCGGGAACAGGCGTTATCCAGCCTGCCTTGTCCTTGCAGTTCTCGAAATCAACGTCGCCGCAGAGCTTTCCGTTCTCGTCCCTGTTCATGCCGACGTCGATGACCACAGCGCCCTCCTTGATATAATTAGCGGTGATTATCTTAGGCTTACCGACCGCCGCCACAAGAATATCCGCCTGTGCGCATACCTCCGGAAGATTTTGCGTTTTGGAGTGGCAGATAGTTACGGTGCCGCTTTCGTGCAGCAGCAGCATTGCCATAGGCTTGCCGACGATATTGCTGCGACCGATGACCACGCACTGCTTGCCCTTTACCTCAACGCCCGTCGAATGGATAAGCTCCATAACGCCCGCGGGGGTGCAGGGCAGGAAGCTGTAATCGCCGATCATGATCTTGCCGACGTTCACGGGGTGGAAAGCGTCAACGTCCTTTTCGGCGCTGATGTTGTTGATTATCACCTTGTCGTCAAGGTGCTTCGGCAGCGGCAGCTGAACGAGTATGCCGTTTACCTTCGGGTCTTTGTTGAG
>JAILFF010000184.1 GCA_024697705.1 Ruminococcus sp. | reverse complement strand
GTTTTGCTGGTTTATTCGCTTCTGCCTTTTTGTGGGCTTTCTCTAAATTGCCGATTTTATTTTAGACCGTTCGTTTTGCTTTCTCCGATAAGATTGCTGCCGTCGTGGGTTTTGTGGGGGAAACCCTTCTGAAGAAGGGTTATCCCCCACACCCCCTTCCTAAGACTTTTGGTTTGCCTTCGCTTTTGCTTTGTCCTCACTCCTGCGGCAGCAGCATTTCCGCCCCCGCCGCAATAAATCCGTACCGCTCATAAAGCGGTCGTCCCATGTCGGTCGCTTCAAGCCCTATGTCGGTCACTCCCCTGCCGAGAGAATCCTCCACAAGCAGCCCGAGCGTTTTCATGGCTATCCCCCGCCGCCGATATTCGGGGTCGGTGTACATATTCATGATGTAAGCCTTTTCGCCCGTGACGTTGTGGAACGTCGGCATGACGGAGTAATAGCTGACCCCGCCCGTGCCGACGACCCTTTCGCCGTCAAAAACAAGATACGCCGTGTGAGTACCGTCCGCAAGCGCCATTTCGTAGTACGCCCGCGACTGCCGCTCCACCTCGCTCATGTCTTCGTCATCGGAAAGCTTGTTCGCCGCCCGAAGAACCGTCACCCGCGTATTTGTAAGCAGTTCGATATCCCCCGCAGTCGCTTTTTTGTAAATAAGTTCCATAAAAATCACTTCACATTGTAATACCAGTCAAGCAGCAGATCGACCATGCGCCCGTAGGACTTCTTTCCGTCCTCCACGCCGCCGAATTGCAGCGAAGCCTCCACCGCCTTGTCGGAGACCTCCGCGACCTTTTCCGAGTCGAATACGCCCTCGTCGCTCTCCTTGACCGATTTCCAGTATTCGGTATTCGCGTCGATGTCGGTCAGCACCCCGTCGTAAAGCAAGCCGTAAAGCCAGTTTGCGGTATCGGGATCGCACTTGTTAAGAACATATTTCAACGCCTGTATACAACCGCTGTAACGGAAATCGGGGTCGTCGCTGCTGTAACAGGCAAGGAACGCGATAAAATTCGCCTCGTCCTCGCGGATAAAGCCCTTTGTGTGCGCAAGCTCGTGGCAGACCGTCTCGGGCAGATTGAGCTCCACCATGTCGCCGTTGTAATTTGCTTCCATAGTGAACGGGAAATAAACGCCCGTGAGCCCCGTCTGACTCATGAAGAACGAATTCTTGATCTCCTTCGGCGTGGTATAGAAGCCCTTTAACTGCGGATATTCCTTCGCAAGCCCCTTCATCGAAGCCTTCGCCGTGTCGTTAAGGTCGGCGGTCAGGACAAATTTGCCCTCGCTGTCGCGGTTAACGTTAGTCGAAAGAACATTTGTTTCGTAGGCAAGATACTCCGCCAGCTCTTCAAGCTGCGCCGATGTGTAGGTGTCACCGGGGTATTTCGTGAATACCTCCGTGAACGACGGCGCGTTATATAACGCATAGCAGTTGAATGTCTCGGTAACAAGAACATACGTTATCGCCCACGCCCAGAAGTAGCCGAAGAACCGCCTAACTTTCTTCTTTTTGTCGGCGGCGATCTTTTTTACGGCGCTTACGACTATCACGATTATCAGCGAGAGCGGTATCATCACGAGTGCTGCGATTATCAGTATCTCGCCGAACGACATCGGCACCTTGTCGGTCAGCCACGAAAACGGCAGCGTTATCAGCGGGAAAATGTGCTGCATATATAGCTTCGCCACGCTGCTGTTGAACTCGGGTATGTATTTGCCCGTCAGCTTCGGGAAGGCGAGCACAAACACACTGACCATCACGAGTATCGCGATGACGAGCCGCTGCTTTTGCAGCTTATCGCCGCCGCCTTTCTTCTTCTTTTCCTTGCCCTTGCCTTTATCTCCTCCGCCTCCGCCGTCCGCGGGGGGAGGGGAAGGCGCGGGTGCGGGCGCGTCCTTTTTCTTTTCGTCAGCCATAGCCGTTCTCACCGCCCTTTCGCGCTAAAATGTCATCAGAACAGACCCGAGATATTGCCCTCGTTGTCTATGTCTATCGAATAAGCCGCGGGCTTCTTGGGAAGTCCCGGCATGGTCATGATGTCGCCCGTGTAAACGACGATAAATCCCGCGCCCGAGGAAAGCCTTACGTCGCGGACGGTTATCTCGAAATGTTCGGGCTTGCCGAGCTTCGCGGGGTCGTCCGAGAGAGAATACTGCGTCTTTGCCACGCATACGGGCAGATCGGTCTTTCCGAGTGCTTCTATCTCCTTGAGTGCCTTTTCAGCCTGCGCGGTGTAGATAACGCCGTCGGCGCGGTATATCTCGCGGGCGATAGTGCCTATTTTTTCCTTTACGGGCAGATCAAGCGCGTAAAGCTGGCGGAAATCGCTCTTGCCCTCGTTTTCGTCGATGGTCTCGCAGACCTTCCGTGCCAAGTCGGCACCGCCTTCGCCGCCTTTTGCGAATACCTCGGTGAGCGAGAACTTAACGCCGCACTCGGCGCAGACCTCGCCGATCACGGCGATCTCGGCGTCGGTGTCGGTGTGGAAACGGTTTATCGCCACTACGACGGGCACGCCGAACTTGTGCATATTCTCGATGTGAGTTTTCAGATTTACAGCGCCCTTGCGGAGAGCTTCAACGTTCTCCTCCGTCAGCTTGTCGCGGGCAATGCCGCCGTTGTACTTAAGTGCGCGAATAGTCGCCACAAGCACTACGCAGGACGGAGTAAGCCCCGCGTAACGGCACTTGATGTCGAAGAATTTCTCGGCGCCCAGGTCGGAACCGAAGCCCGCCTCGGTGATGGTGTAATCGGCAAGCTTAAGTGCGAGCTTCGTGGCGCGTACCGAATTGCAGCCGTGCGCGATGTTCGCGAAGGGTCCGCCGTGCATCATCGCGGGAGTGTTTTCAAGCGTCTGGATAAGATTGGGCTTGATAGCGTCCTTTAAGAGAGCCGCCATAGCGCCGCAGCCGCCCAGCTGACCCGCGTAAACGGGAGCGCCGTCGAGGTCGTAGCCGATGAGTATTCTTTCAAGACGGGCTTTCAGGTCGGCAAGGTCGTCCGCAAGGCAGAGTATCGCCATGATCTCGCTTGCAACGGTGATCTGAAAGCCGTCCTGACGCGGGAAGCCGTTCACCTTGCCGCCCATGCCGACAACTATCTCGCGGAGAGCGCGGTCGTTCATGTCAAGGCAGCGCTTGAAGAGTATACGGCGAACGTCGATGCGCAGCGGATTTCCCTGATGCACCGAATTGTCGATAAGCGCACAGAGCAGATTGTTAGCCGCCGTGATAGCGTGCATATCGCCCGTGAAATGCAGATTGATGTCGTCCATCGGCACTACCTGAGCGTATCCGCCGCCCGCGGCACCGCCCTTGATGCCGAACACGGGTCCCAGCGAAGGCTCGCGAAGGGCAAGCATCGCCTTTTTGCCGATCTTAGCCATCGCTTCGGCAAGACCTACCGAAACGGTAGTCTTTCCCTCGCCCGCGGGGGTGGGATTTATCGCCGTAACGAGCACCAGTTTTCCGTCGGGCTTGGTGCTGACCCTGCCGAAAAGCTCCTCGGAGAGCTTCGCCTTGTAATGTCCGTAAGGCTCAAGCTCTTCCTCCTTGATGCCGAGCTCCGCCGCGATCTCGTTGATCCTCTTCATTTTAGCCTGCTGTGCTATTTCAATATCGGTAAGCATTATACATTCCCTCCGTTATTAT
>JAILFF010000183.1 GCA_024697705.1 Ruminococcus sp. | reverse complement strand
CTTCTTTAGAAATTGCCGATTTTTATTTTATTCGTTCGGTTTACTTTCTCCGAGTTGTTTTCTGCCGTCGCAGGCTTCTGTGGGGGAAACCCTTCTGAAGAAGGGTTATCCCCCACACCCCCTTCCTAAGACTTTTGGTTTTGCCCTCACTTTATTATTCACTGCCCTTTTCCGCGATATACGCTTTTTTCATTTCATCGTAGCTGCCGAGCAGCGGCTTTTCGAGGTACCACTCGCCCTTCGGTATCTCGGAGAGACACGGGTAATTCTCGCGCAGTATATCGCACAGCTTTACCGCTTTTTTGTACAGCGACTTCGACCGCGCAAATTTGTCCCTTGCCGACTTTTTCTCTTTCTGCTGCGCATAGTAGAGGTTCTCGCCGATACGCGCCTTGTCCTCCAATTCGTTCACCCTGCCGTAGACGTCCGTGAAATATACCTCGTCGTCAAAATCGGCGGTCGGATAAATGTACTGCTCGTCGCCGTTCGAGCTGTAATTGCCGTAATAAGCATCTTTCGGCGAAAGCGAGTCCCATTCCTCCAGCTGCTCATCGGTGGTTTTTCCGTCGAGAACGTGTATGAACTCGTGCGAAAGATTGTTCGTGATGTAGGTCGTGAACTGCTCGTAAAGCTCTTCCTCCGTAAGATAGCTTGCCGCCTTCGTCTGCTTTTCGTCAAGAGGAGTTTCCAGCGCCACGAACGGGTGAAGCCCTATTTCCGCGGTGAATCCTGCCGCGCCGTAGGAAGAAAGCTCGGGGTCGTCCACAATGCTGCTGCAAATAAGCATCCATGTTTCCGAGCCGAACTTTGACGCCTCCGTCAGTATCCCGGGCGGCGAAAGAGCGAGAAAATCCCTGAGCCCCGTCAGTATTTCGGTCTGACTGCCGCCGTAAGTCTTGCAGTAGTAGCCGCAGTAGCGCTCATCTTCGCTGACAGGTGCGAACATCACGCGCACGTTGTATTTCGTAAGCAGCTCGTCAAGAAGCTTCGCCGAGCTGTCGCTGTCGGGCTTCGGCGTCTTGAAATACATTAGGTATTCCTCGGTTTTAAGGCTTAGGTCTGTCAAGCCGACGGTTTTCCCGAAATTCAACTCGGAGGGCACCGCAAGGCAGTAGCGGCTGCCGTTCCAAAAAATAAAGTCGTCGTCGCTGCTTGTGCCGCGCACGGCATATTCGCCCTTGCCTATCGCTTCGGAAACCATACCCGTTTCAAGGTCGATGACCCGCGCTCCGTATTTTTTGTCGCAGTAGGTGACATATCTTTCGGAAGCGGCAATGATATAGTTTATCTTTTCGGGGAGCTTATCGACGAGCTTTGCGGTGCCGCCGACGGGGTCGCGGACAGTCATTCCCGCGGGAACAAGGTCGATCACCCTGCCGCTGAGTTCGCCGAGCGATTCGTAGTAATAATCGGGGACTTCGAGCACGCCGAGCGACGTCACCTCGCCGCCGCCCGTTATGGTGAAGCGTTCGCCCTTTGTGTTGATTATCTCGAACGTATCGCCGCTGTGTCTGAGGACGCTGACCGCCTTTACATTCCGCGTCATTTTGACTTCGGTCCGGGTCTCCGCGTCGAACAGCACGGAGGGACCCCTTCGGCTGTTGCAGAGGACGAATCTGCCGCTGTCCGACACCCATACGCGGGTACAGCTGCCGACGGGAAGCTCGAACTCGCTGCGGACGTTCATGCCGATATCCATTATCCGCATTTTATTGCCGAAGCAGGAGTAATAGCCGCCGTCGATGCTGCCGCAGGTCTCCCAATTATAGGGAAAATACCCGGTAGTAACGGAGTCGGTCTCGCCCAGGATAAGCGAGTTTTGCATATCGTACACTCTTATGGTATAGTTTTCGAGCGCGATGCCTTCGGTCTCTTTTTCGGCATCTGCCTCTTCTTCGTCTGCCTTGACGTATTCAAAGGCAACGACCGTGCCGTGATGATATTCAAGCTCGGGTTCTTTTTCGAGCATACCGCCGAGCTTATAAATGCCCTGTTTCGACGCGGGGACAAGCCGCAGCTTATCGAGGTGCCTTGCCGCTGCGTACACGGCGGCGGTGGGGTCGGGCTCCTCGGGCGGCGTTGGGGAAGCGGCTCGGTCATCGTCGGACGTGGGTTCTTCCTCTATCGCAGCCGAAGCGGTTTCTTCCGTAACGGTGACGGTCTGTTCCTTCGGCGCTTCGGATGTTACGTCGTTCTCGCGGCTGCCGATCGTTTCCGAGCAGCCCGTGAGCATTACCGCCGTTATCATCGCAATGATACGCACGGATAATAGTGTTCTTTTCTTTTTCATTTATCTCTCCGGGAAAAACTGTTTGAAAAACACGAGAGCCGATGAAAGCACCGGCTCTCTTATTTATTCTTTTGATCGAGTTGATCTTATTCTGTCTTGGAAGCCGCTATTACTGCCGTAACAAGGTTCGCGGGGAGCTGATCGTAACGCGCAGTCTCCAGCGTGAAGCTGCCCTGACCCTGTGTCATCTGACGGAGCGTCAGCGTAAAGTCGCTCATCTCGGCTATCGGAACTTCTGCGGTAACAACGGTCATGCCCTTCTCGGTCTCGGAGGGAACCATGCCCATAACTCTGCCGCGGCGCTTGTTCAGCTCGCCGATAACGTCGCCCGTGTTATCATCGGGAACAGTAACTTCGAGGTTGCCGACAGGTTCGAGCAGCATCGGCTCAGCCTGCGGGATACCGTCTCTGAATGCGATGGAAGCCGCCGTCTTGAACGCCATTTCGGACGAGTCAACAGGGTGATACGAGCCGTCCACAAGGATAGCCTTAACGCCCACAACGGGATAGCCCGCCAGTACGCCGTGCTTTACGCACTCCTGCAAGCCCTTTTCAACAGCGGGGAAGTAGTTCTTCGGTACGGCGCCGCCGAATACCCTCTCTTCAAAGATAAGCTCGTCGGAGATGCAGGGCTCGAACTCTATCCAAACGTCGCCGAACTGTCCGTGACCGCCCGACTGCTTCTTGTGTCTGCCCTGAACCTTGACCTTCTTGCGGATAGTCTCCTTGTAGGCGATCTTCGGCACGGAGGTAACAACGTCAACGCCGAAATCTCTCTTGAGCTTCGAGATAACGGTCTCAAGGTGCAGTCCGCCCAGCGTGGACAGGATCATCTCGAAGGTGTCGGGATCCTGCGTGTAGGTAAGTGACATATCCTCTTCGAGCATACGCGCAATGGCGTTCGAGATCTTGCTTTCGTCGTTCTGCGAAGCGGCTCTTACCGCAACGCGGTAGGTGGGCTTCGGGAAATCGGGCTTCTCGAAGGATACTACTCTCGAAGCGTCGCAGAGCGTGTCGCCCGTGTTCGCGGAAAGCTTGACAGCCGCGCAGATGTCGCCCGTGCCTACCTCGCTCGTTTCGATCTGCTTTTTTCCGATAAGGAAATACAGCTTGCCGATCTTCTCGGAAGCGCCCGTCGTTGAGTTGACAACTTCGGAGTTGCTCTTCAAAACGCCCGACTGTACGCGGATATAGCTCATCTTGCCTACGAACGGGTCGGCAACGGTCTTGAAGATATTTGCGGTAAGCGGGTCGTCCTTCGAGGAGGTTATCTCGACGATGTCGCCGTTCTTGTCGGTGGCGGGCTTGTCTTCCTTCTCGGCGGGAGCGGGCAGCAGCAGAGTGATCTCCTTCATCAGCATATCAATTCCTTCGAGGGTAGCTGCGGAAACGCACACTACGGGCGAGATAAGACCCTTGTTCAGACCGTTGTGGATACCGTCAACAAGCTCGTCGTGGGTGAAAGGCTCGCCCTCGAAGAACTTCTCCATGAGAGCCTCGTCGGTCTCGGCGATAGCCTCGGAAACAGCCTCGATAAGACCGTCGATGCGGTATTCCATCTTCTCGGAGACCTCGGCGGTAGGCATATCGGTCTCGACAGCCTTGCCGTTTTCGTACTTATAAGCCTTCATCTCGATGAGGTTCACGTAGGAAACTATCTTTCTGTCGGCGATAACGGGTACAACCACGGGGCAAACGGTGGGACCGAACTCGGTTTTCAGCTCGGTGAAGATGTTGTTGAAGTTAGCGTTTTCGTCGTCGAGCTTGGTGACAACGAACATTGCGGGCTTGCCCATTTTCTTGGCGTAGTTGTAAGCCTTGTGGGTGCCGACCTTAACGCCCGACTTGCCCGAAACGGTGATCATGCAGCAGCCGCAGGCGGAGATGCCCTCGACCATCGACTGTTCAAAGTCGAGCAGACCGGGGGTGTCGAGGAGGTTTACCTTGAACCCGTCCTTTTCGTAGCAGGAGAGTGAGGTATATACCGAGCACTTGCGGGCGATCTCCTCGGCGGTGTAGTCGGAAACGGTATTTCCGTCGGCTACCTTGCCGAAGCGGTCGGAAACTCCCGCGCTGTACAGCAGCGCCTCAACAAGAGTGGTCTTGCCGGAACCTGCGTGTCCCGCGATTGCGATATTCTTGATCTTGGTGTTGTCATAGCTTTTCAAAACGATTCGCTCCTATTCTTTATTTAAAATTTACAGTTTGTCGGTAAGATATTTGTCAGATTAGCCAAATTTCCTAAAAAATTGCAACCGTATGAACCTATTATATAATATTTTCACACAGATGTCAAGGATTTTTTTACAAAAAAACCGCCGAAATATGAAAAAATATGAGAAATTCCTGTGAAAAGCGCGTTTTGTACGAAAAATAAAGAAAAAATCTATGCAAGTGAGGGCAAACCAAAAGTCTTAGGAAAGGG
The DNA here is from genome assembly GCA_024697705.1 of Ruminococcus sp. Classification (GTDB taxonomy): domain Bacteria; phylum Bacillota; class Clostridia; order Oscillospirales; family Ruminococcaceae; genus YE71. The sequence continues at coordinate 152 of JAILFF010000183.1, read as the reverse complement.
GTGTGGGGGAGAACCCTTCTTCAGAAGGGTTTCCCCCACAAAACCCACGACGGCAGCAATCTTATCGGAGAAAGCAAAACGAACGGTCTAAAATAAAATCGGCAATTTAGAGAAAGCCCACAAAAAGGCAGAAGCGAATAAACCAGCAAAAC
>JAILFF010000155.1 GCA_024697705.1 Ruminococcus sp. | reverse complement strand
ATCCTCGACCTGTTCGGCGGGCATCTGCATAACGTGATAGGCGAGCCGTTCGGCGGTCTTCATGCCGATACCGGGCAGTCTTGCGAAATTTTCCGCAAGCACCGCGAGCGGCAGCGCCTTGGAATTATCCATATTTCGGCGTCCGAATTATCAGAACAGACCCGGGAAGGTAACGCCGCCTGTGAGGGCGCTCATTTCCTTGTCGCTTACCTCTTCGAGGTTGTGAACAGCCTCATTGAAGGCGCTCATGATGAGATCTTCGAGCATCTCGGTCTCTTCGGGATTTACAACTTCGGGCTTGATGCTGAGCTTAAGTACCTCGCGCTTGCCGTTGATGGTAAGTTCAACAACGCCGCCGCCGACAGAAGCGGAAAACTCTCTCTGTTCGAGGTCGTTCTGGAGCGCAGTGATCTTATCCTGCATCTGCTGCGCCTGCTTGAGCATCTGATTCATATTTCCTGCCTGTCCTCTGCTAACTCCCTGGGGTAATCTTGCTTTCATTTTAAAAACTCCTTTATATATTATTTGATCTGATGATCTGAGTTATCGTGTTTAATTCTTCTTTATCTCCACGTCGATCTGCATTTTCTCCGCCTGCTTGATGATGTTGTTTATCGGCGTTTCCTTATCGGCGAGATCGGTGGTCGCGGAGGAATACAGCTTGAAGCCGAAATCGCGCCCGTAATACTGGCGGATGACCTCTTTCATGAGCGCCTTGTCGTTCGAGCGCTTGAACTTTTCGATAATGAAATTCCCCGAGACCACAAGGCAGAACGTGTCGCCCTCGATAGCCGCCAGCGACGTCTTTAAGAAGGCGTGCAGCGCGGGGGATTTTTTCTCGATTATTTCAAGGATCTCCTGCCACTCGGCAAGCGGCGTGAAGTTGTTCGGGTCGAACTTTTTAAGCGGCTTTGACGGCGCGGGAGGAGCCTCGTTCCTTACGGGAGCCGTCTCGGGAGCAGCCGCAGCAGCGCCGTTCGCGATAGCCCTCGAAAGCTCGTTTATCCGCGCTTTCAGCTCGGCGATCTCCGCATCGGAAGAACTTCCGCCCGAATTATTATCTGTGTTATCATTATCCTGCGGCACAGCGGGTGCGATATTCATGGCACCGCACAGCCTTACCATGCACATTTCGGTCTCGATGCGCTTGTCGGCGGCTCTTGCGAAGCGTTCGTTAAGCGTCTGCAAGAAACCGATACACGCAAACACCCGTTCGAGCGACATCTTCGCGGCTATTGCCTTTAAGCGTTCAAGCTCTTCGGGCATACAGACGATAAGCTGTTCAGCCTTTTCGGTCGAACGCAGCAGCATGATATTTCTGAGCTGTTCGAGCAGCTCGCCGCAGAGGACTTTGAGGTCTTTTGAACCCGCGTGAAGCTCGTCCACGAGTGCAACAGCGCCCGCGGTGTCGCGGTCGGCGATCTTTTCGATAAGCGTGAACAAATGCTCGCGCCCCGAGATACCCGCCGCTTCGGAGACGGTAGTCAGCGTGATGTCGTCGGCGTAAGCGGAGCAGCGGTCGAGCAGCGAAAGCGCGTCGCGCATACCTCCGTCGGAGAGCCGCGCTATCATAAGCGCCGCGTCGTCGGCAAGAGTGAAGGGCTCGTTATCGGCGATATATTTGAGCCTTGAAACGATGTCCTCGGTGCGTATGCGTCCGAAATCGAAGTGCTGGCAGCGCGAAACGATAGTCTCGGGCACCTTGTGGACTTCGGTGGTCGCCAAGATAAACTTAACGTGCGGAGGCGGTTCCTCCATCGTTTTGAGCAGCGCGTTGAACGCCGAAACGGAGATCATATGCGCCTCGTCGATGATGTAGACCTTGTATTTGCAGACCTCGGGAGTGTAAGCCACGCCCTCGCGCAGTTCTCGGATATCGGCAACGCCCGAATTGGAAGCACCGTCTATCTCGATGATATCGGGAAGAGTACCGTTTTCCGCGGCTTTGCAGATCTCACATTCAAGGCAGGGCTCGCCGTCGTGCGGATTCAGGCAGTTGACAGCCTTAGCGAAGATACGTGCGCAGGTAGTCTTGCCCGTGCCGCGTGACCCCGTAAAGAGGTAAGCGTGCGCGGTCTTGCCCATGCGTATCTGATTGATAAGCGCGGCGGTGACTGCCGGCTGCGAAACAACGTCCTCAAAGGAGCGAGGCCGCCATTTTCTGTAAAGAGCCTGATACAACCCAACACCCCCCGACAGCAGATATTTAGATAACAGATAATAGATAACAGATATTTAACAAACCA
>JAILFF010000064.1 GCA_024697705.1 Ruminococcus sp. | reverse complement strand
TGTCGTCGCCGCCCGTGCTCTTGCCGATAAGAGCCACCTTCTCGCCGCGATCCTGCTTCTTCGCCTTTTCCTTGTCCTTCTTCTTGGACTTCTTGTCCTCGGAGGGCTTGGGCTGTGCGGGAGCTGCGGGCTTGCTGTCTGCCGGCTTATCAGCCTGTTTTTCCGCAGCAGATTTATCTGCTGCCGGAGCCTTGTCTGCTGCCGCAGGTGCAGGCTTTTCGGCAGGTTTTTCAGCTGCGGGAGCAGCTTTCTTTTCGGGCTGTTTTTCGGTAGCTGCCGCAGGCGCGGGCTTTTCTGCCGGCTTCTCGGCAGGCTTTTCAGCAGACTGGTCTGCCGACTTTTCTGCCGCCGTCTTTGCGGGCTTTTCGGCGGACTTGTCTGCCGCAGCCTTGGCGGGTTTCTCAGCCTTTGCGGGCTTTTCCTGCTTCTCGGCGGGCTTTTCAGCCGACTTTTCTGCCGCCGCAGGCTTTACGTTGTTGGCGTAATAGTCGTCAAAATTTTCCACCTGATTGTGCTGGGTGAAGTATTCCATAACATAGCTTATCTCTTCGGGAGTAAGCACTGTCGCGGTCTTTTTTGCCTCGCCGCCCAGCGCAGCAAGGCATTCTATAATGGCGTTGCTTTGAACGTTTATATCCTTTGCAAGCTCCGAGAGCTTTATCTTTGTTTTCATTTTCATGGGCAGCCTCCTAATGTATCAAATCTGTTCAGAACAGTTCCTCCGCGGGTATTTCCTCGGACTTTGCGGCGATAGCCTTTGCAAAGCCGCCGTCCGTAACGGCGATAATACCCGACTTCTTACCGACGGCGTCGGCGATCTGCTGCATATCAAGGGCAAGTGCAAACAGCTTTACGCCGTTTTTGGCGCAGGAGAATTTTATCTCCTTTAATGACTTTGCCGAAAGGTCTTTTGCGGCGAAAACCGCGGCAGCCTCTCCCGACTCGCAGGCGCCCTTTGCCATATCCATTCCGAGTTTCAGCTTACCCGCCTTGCGGCAGATACCGAGCAGCCCGGAGGGATCGGAGTTTTTACTCTTACTCATTTGCAAGCTCACGCTCCATTTCGTCGTACAGTTCATCGCTTATGGCGCACGAAAACGCCTTTTCAAACCGATGTGTCTTACGCGCCTTTGCGAAGCAATCCACACTTCTGCATATATACGCGCCGCGCCCCGACTTCTTTCCCGTGAGGTCGAGCGTTATCTCTCCCTCGGGCGGCTTGACCACGCGGACAAGCTCTCTTTTCGGCTTCATCTCGCCGCAGCCGAGACACATTCTCATCGGTATTTTCTTCTGTTTCAGTGTTGCGTTTCCCGACATCGTTATTCTTCTCCAACGTTGTTGTTGTCGGCGTTGTCGGACTCGGCTTCGCTTTCGGTCTCGGTCTCTTCGTCGGCTGCTTCCTCGGCGGGAGCGGCTTCTTCCTCAACCGCGGCAGTCTCTTCTGCCTCAGCCGTTTCCTCCGCAGAAGCTTCTTCGACCGAATCGGTCTCTTCGGCGGCTTCGTCGTCAAACTCGCCGTTTGCAGCCATTTCAGCCGCCTGAGCGTCGGAGATGATATCTATCTTATAGCCGGTAAGACCCGCCGCGAGCTTTGCGTTCTGACCCTTATTGCCGATAGCCAGCGAAAGCTGATTGGTGGGAACGACCACGCGACATGAGGGCGTTTCGCCGCCCGAGAGGATAGTCACGCTCATTACCTGCGCGGGAGCGAGAGCACGGGCGATATACTCGCCGGGGTCTTCGCTGTACGGGATAATGTCGATCTTTTCGCCGCCGAGCTCTTCCACAACGGCGGTTATTCTCGATTTTCTCGCACCGATGCAGGCGCCTATCGCGTCAACATTGGGGTCGTGGCTTACGACAGCGAGCTTCGAGCGCGAGCCCGCCACGCGGGAGATACCCTTGACCTCGACCACGCCGTCCTTGATCTCGGGGACTTCGTTCTCAAAAAGTCTCTTGACGAGGTTCTTGTGGGTTCTCGATATTTTAAGAGACGGTTTTTTCTCGGGGTTTGCGATACCCACGATATAAATCTTGACCATATCTCCGGGAAGGAGCACCTCGCCGGGGATCTGTTCCTGTCTTACGAGGTATACCTCGCTCTTATCGAAGCTGAGAACGGCGTTGCCTGTTCTGCCCTCGATGCGTTCAACTCTTGCGGTAACACATTCGTAAAGCTTATCGTTAAACTGTTCGATGATGCGTTCGCGCTCTTTATTTTTCAGTTCATGCTTTATCTGCTGTTTGGCGTTCTGGACTGCGACTCTGCCGAAGGTCGCGGGGGATATCTCGATAAGGCACATACCGCCGACGTAGCAGCGGGGGTCGTAGCGGCGGGCGTCCTCGATATTTATCTCGTTATAATCATCGAGGGGCTCATCGTCAACGACGAGTTTAAGGATACCCATTTCAAAGACATTATTATCGGGGTCGATCTCAACGCGGATATGATCGCAGTGAGGGTTTTCTTTTTTTATCGCCTTTTCGATACCCTGTTTTATAATAGCTGCGAGTTCCTCGGGAGGGAATCCGTTTTCAAGCCCCATATCCTTAAGAGCCTCAAAAAACAGTTTGTTGATATTCGCGGGTGCATTTTCAGCCGCGTCATTAGTTTTCTTACGTGCCATTTTTATGACCAGTCCTTTCACAATTTATATATATGAAAATATTCAAATTATTAAGAATAAGCGCAAAGCCGACCCAATCGCAATGTAGGGGCGGAATGGGGGTCAAGGGGGCAGTCCCCCCTTGCGGGGGTACTTAGGTGGCAGCGCCCCCTAAGCGGGGCATCGCATGAACGCTTTCGCGTTCACGCATGGCAGAGCCCCATTTGCGCGAAGCGCAACAAAAGCCGACCGACAAAACAAAGCCGGGTAATTATCAAAATCCGACAGCCCGAAATAAAATCGGCAATTTCAAGAAAAGCCCACAAAAAGGCAGAAGATAATAAATCTGTAAAAATGAACGGGAACGAGTGAATTGCCGATTTTAATGTGCGAAAGAGCAGGTCTGAACGAAGTTCAGACAGGCGATATTTCGCACATAAGTGAATGACCCGACCGTGCGAAAAATCCCGACTTCGCGCTATTGTTGCGTGAAAATCGCTGCGCTCTTTCACGCAAATTAAATCGGCAATTTATTTGTTTCCGCTCACTTTTGCGGAATCATTCACTTTGTTTGTTTTTGTTCGCTTTTTTATGAATTGCCGATTTTATTTTTTAACCGTTCGGCTTGCTTTCTACGAATTGTTTGCTGCCGTCGTAGGCTTTGTGGGGGAAACCCTTCTGAAGAAGGGTTTCCCCCACACGAGCTTGCTCGTGCCAACCCCTTCCTAAGACTTTTGGTTTGCCTTCATTATTGCTTTTTTTAAAATAAATCCGTGTCATCGTTCAGATTGACACTCGTACACTCTTTATAATCAAAACTCTCCGTCTCGATCGGCTTGCCTTCATCATCGACCGAATACGCAAGCGTGAATCCCGTCTCCGTATGCTCGATCAGTAAACCTACTCTCTCCTTGCTGCCGTCACGCGCCTTGAAGAGCTTTAACCGCACTTCGTCTCCCTCGCAGACCGCAAAATGCTCGGGACGAGTCAGCTTTCTCCCAAGCCCGGGACTTCCCGCTTCAAAAATGTAGTTCTGCGCTATGAAATCTTCCCTGTCGAGTATCTCGTTGAACTTCCGCGAAAACTCCTCGCAGATGTTCATGTCTATCCCGCCGTCACGGTCGATGAATATCCGCAGATACCAAAGCGCTCCTTCCTTCTCGAAACGCACGTCCCATAGAAACAGCCCCAGCTCGCCGCATACGGGCTCAGCTAAAGCTCTCGCTCTCTCAACAGTGTTCATATCCTGCTCCTTTCCGCGCCTTGACGCTGACAAAAGCAAAGAACCGATTTCTTCAATCGGTTCCTTTCTTACAAGTATTGTCAATATTATACCACATCTTGCGGGAAAATGCAAGGGGTGAAATTGAATTTTTTTCGCCGTAGGTGAATAATCTGTGAAGCTGCCGTAAACAATTGTCCCGTTCAGCCATATTAAGGTCATTACTGAGCCTTGTGACCCGACTTCGTAGCCTCCATGAGATTGTAGACATCCTGACGGAATGTATCCGAAATTGCCAAATGCTCCGCGTCCATCCACGTTCCGTTCGGTATCAGCGATTCGCCGGGGCGCTCCTGACGGGCTAACATCTCCCTGATATACACTCTGTGCTCGCGGTACTCGTTCTCCGAAAGATTCGTCCGCGAACCGTTGAATATCTTGTTGTAGATGACGTCAAGGCTGTTCGTCGTGATCTCTACCTGGTCGAAGCCGTTGTTGATTATGCCGACAAGCGCCTGCCCCAGAAATTCCATGTTGCCCTGCTTGCCGTTCGAGAATTCCGCCGACTGACAGATAAGCCTTATCTCATGCCCCGAAAGAAGCACCGTCTTTCCCGCACGGTAGGAGATGTCGTTCTTGTCGTTTTCGGGGTCGAGGGTGTAAAGCTCCTCGTCGGGCGCGTAGCTGAAACCGCCCACGATGTCCGCCACGCCCTCGAAAGCGTCGTTCGTCATGGTGGCGTAAAAATCGGTGGAAATGCCGAAGGTGCCGTCAACGGCGACCTTGAGCTTGGCGATGCCGCCCTCGTCGAACACCTCGCGGAAGGTCTTGCCGCCGTCGGGAACGCTCATGGTATACGCCGACATCGGTATGACGATTATCCTGTTCTGCTCGGGACAAATCCTTATCACCGAGAGATCGGAAAGCACGTTTTTGTTGTTCACGCGGGCATAAAGCGTGTTGTACGAGTCGATATAAGCGCCCGAGATATCGGCTGTCCCCGAATTCTTGTGAGAGACCTTTTCGACGATTATCTTAGCGAAAACGCCGAAAACTCCGCAGAAAATTACAAGCGTCACAAAGAAAACGAACGCGACGGGCGCCTGAGAACGCTTTCTTTTTTTACGTTTTGATCTGTTATTGTTATAGCCCGATGAGGCTGCCTGTGACATAAAATCTTCCTTTCTTTTCCGCCAAAAGGCAAATTATTGATTCCCCAATTAATATATAAATATACAAAAATAAACCGGGCAGAGCCTTGCTGCGTTTGCCGGGATCACGTTCTGACAAGCTCTTCGGGCGTAATGACCCTCATATCGAGCCCCGCCCGCTGCGCCATGCGTAAAGTCTGCCCCGTACCCGAACGGCTGCCGCACGTATCCATATAACCGATAAGATGCGAGGAATAATTTACCATAAACTGATTTCTTATACGATAAACGCCGCTCGAATAATTCTCGAAAAAACACACCTTCGCATAAGCCTCCGAAAGCAGGTCCTTGTAAACGCGCCTTTCCTCAGCCGTTTTCATCTCACCGATCTGCCCGAAATACGGCACCGCGCAGATCAGCCGAAGCACGGGACGCGCATAAAAATTCAGCACCGTCTGGGCGGCAATGAGATCGAAGCCCTGCGCCATGCCTGTTATAAAGGTATCGACGCCCTTGCCTATCATTTCCATAACGGCAACGAGAACACGCTCCCTGAGAATCTCAAGCTCATCGCCTTTCGGCAGCTTGCCCGAACGATGCCCCGTGAAGCAGCAGGTCGTCTGCGGATCAATGACAAGTCCGCACCCGAGCGGCAAAAGCGGCGTGCCGGAACAGAAAATAAACCCGTTTGATGCCGAACCGTTCATTTCGATCACTCCCCCGCGCTGCTTACCGATATGGCAGATAAATCTATTATACCACAATATTTTCTATTTTTCAATACCCCGACTGCAATTGAGCAAATTCGGCGAATTGCACAAAACCCGCCCGTACCGTGCCGAAAACACGTACAGACGGGTCATTTTTATAATTTCGGAATGTCACTCCATCTCGCGGCGAAGCGTTTCGAGCGCCTTCTTTTCGAGCCGCGAAACATACGAGCGCGAGATGCCGAGCCGCTCCGCCACCTCGCGCTGGGCGATCGGCGGCGAATCGGAAAGCCCGTACCTCAGCACGATTATCTGCCGCTCCCGCTCGTCAAGCAGCCCGAGCTTTTCGGCAAGCCTGTCAAGCTGTATGCGCAGCACGCAGCTTTCCTCGACGCTCATGCCGTCGTCGGGCGTGATGTCCATGAGCGTGAGGCAGTTGCCGTTCTTATCGACGTCCACGGGCTCGTCGAAGCGCACCTCAGCCGCCTGCTTTTTCGCCGAACGGAGGTGCATTAAGATCTCGTTTTCAACACACCGTGCCCCGTAAGACGAAAACCTGTTCCCCTTAGTATGATCGTAGGTCCCGACGGCTTTGATAAGACCTATCGTCCCTATCGAGATCAGGTCGTCGGGGTCGGTACCGGGAGCGGTGTATTTCTTCACGATGTGCGCCACCAGCCGCAGATTATGGCTTATCAGCTCGTCGCGGGCGGAACGGTCTCCCGCCGCAAGGCGCTCAAAGCAGCGGCGTTCCTCGGCGGCGGGCAGGGGCTTCGGAAAACGCCCCTCGCCCTCGAAATGCAGCGCGAAAAGCAGAAGCTTCGTCCCAAGCAGATCAATCAGAAATTCAAGCATGATTTTCTCTCCCTTCAAATGATATTCATACCATTTGTATGCGGGGGAGATGAGTATTATGCCGTAATCAAAGTAGGGCGTGGGCTTGCCCCCGCCGTCCTCCTGATAATCCGAACAGTTTTGCAACGCCTTGTAGGGGCGCACCTTTTACAAGCAGAAAAAAAGCCGCCCGCATAACGGACAGCCTTTTCATCTTCATATTTCATCAGATATTTCTGTAACGATTTGTTCCGAAAAATACGTTGTCAAAGAAATCCTTCGTCTTTTCCTCGCCAAGCTCGCTCTTGAATACGTCGGTGGAAACTCCGCCGTTTGCGATAAGCCCGTCGCTGTACTCCTGCGTAAGTTCGAGCTTACCCGCTTTTGCTTCCGCGTCAAGGGTATCAAGCCCTTCGGCAGTTTCCATGTAGCACTGTATCGCGTCGCAGAACATCTGCTCGACCTTTGCGTCGTCGGTGTTCTTCGCCGCCTTGTGCATCGCAACGGTGAGATACTTGTCGTACCAGGCGGGGGCGGTTTCGATATCCTCCATATCGCTGTATTTGCTCTCGAATTCGCGGACGGCGCTCAGAACCTTGGTAAATTCGCCCGATGCGGGGTCTTCCACGAGGTCGTAGAACTCGGCGTAAGCCTTGCGCTTGCCCATTATATACATGAAATCCATCGAAAGCAGGGGCATATTTTTTTCGTAGGGAGTGATAACATACGAAGCCATCTGCATGAAGCCCATATTGACCGTCATGACCGAAAGGTCGCCGATATTCTCCACATCATACTGAGAAACGTCGAAATTCATTACGCCCTTCATTTTGATCTGCTTGTATTCGCCCGGATCGACGGGAGTAACTTTAGCGTATTTTGAAAGAATATCCATGCCCGAATCCACGGTCTTGTTCATCGCCGTCATATTTTTGGACGCATTGAACGCGACAAAACCCGCGATCCCGCCGACGACCGCGAGTATAGACGCAAGAACGACGGGCAGTTTTTTCTTTTTCATACCGACAGTTTTCATGCTTATGCTCCTCTTTCATTGTCTTTTGTTAATTGTTATTACATAATACACACCTTATATATTTTAGCACACGCAGATCGGGTTGTCAATCTGTTTTGCGACAAATCCCGTTACGAACTTTTCGTGCGGTCGGTTACATTTTTTATGTATTATCGACTATTTTTGGAAGAGGAAAAAAGAAGCAAAGAAAAGACTTTTGGGTTTGCCTCACCTGCAATATCTTTCATCATTACTCAGGGTCTCTCCTGCGGCGGTCTGCCTGCGGGAACACCCAGTATCTTGAACGCCTGCTTTCTGACAAGCGGCACTATTATCATCGTTATGGGCAGCGCAATAAGCAGATCAAGTCCCAGCTCCTTCAGCCAATACGGAACGATCGGCACCTGCGGCGGCAGATTGTGCTGAAAATAATTCTTGAAAACAAAAAATGTGCAGAGTATCGGCGTGAAGATAAAGTCTCCCACAAGCCCCTCCACAAAACACGCAAGCGCCTTCTGCCGTGCGGGGTCGATGCCGAGCTTCGCATTGACCTTTTCGGTGACGATCTTCATCGGTATGATAAGCCCCACAATGACCGAGATCACCGCCGAAAGCAGCACCGACGTCAATACGCCCATCGGGATTATCCCCGCGGGACTTTTCGCCATGCCTATCGACGAAAACAACGCGCCCAGCACGATGCCGTTCGCAAGCGAGATCATAATGCCGACCTTCATCATCGTTTTTTTCATGTCCATATTATCCGTCAGCCGCCTTTCCGCATATATATTGATTAAATTATATCATATTTATAGGGTCATGTCAACAGATAATCGTTTTTATTAACATATTCACTCACATTTGTTTGAAAATATTGTGCCGTTGCACAAACGATCTGATCGAAATACCAAAAAAGCGCAGGCGGTATCAGCCGTCTGCGCTGTAAAGAGAATTATTTCCTTTTCGGCTTCTGCTTGTCAAAGCTCGGGTTGAACGCATAGAAATTCTTTGAATCGAGCATATCCTGTATTTTGCGAAGTCCTTCGCCGAAGCGCTGATAATGCACTATCTCGCGCTCGCGAAGGAACTTGATCGGGTCGCGCACATCGGGGTCGTCAACGAGCCGCAGGATATTGTCGTAGGTCAGCCGCGCCTTCTGCTCGGCGGCTAAGTCCTCATGCATATCCGCAAGCGGGTCGCCCGTGGACTGGAGATAATCCGCCGTGAACGCGGGACCCGAAGCCGCCGCTGGATAAATGCCCGTCGTGTGATCGACGAAATAAGCGTCAAAGCCCGATTCCTTTATCTCGCTTACCGAAAGATTCCGAGTCAGCTGATAGAGTATCGCCGCGACCATTTCCATATGACCAAGCTCCTCTGTGCCGATATCTGTCAAAATTGCCTGAACTTCCCTGCAAGGTGCGGCATACCTCTGATTCAGATAGCGCATAGCCGCGCCGACTTCGCCGTCGGGACCGCCCAGCTGACTGATTATCACCTTGGCAAGAGCCGGGTTCGGGTTTTTGATGTTTACGGGATATTGCAGTACCTTTTCGTATTGGAACATCAGCTCTCCCCCCTTTCCCACGGGAATGCGCCGCATACCCATTCCCAGCGCTCGTCAGCCTTTGTGCAGCGTGAAGTGAGCGAACCGAACTCGGTCTCGTATTCGTTTCTCAGCTTTTCTGCCTGTTCGCGTTTGGCGCGGAAGTACCGCAAGCCCTCCTGACAGTCGGGGTGGCTGTCGAGATACAGTTCCGCGTCATGCAGAGCGAACCGCGCCGCCATGAGCTTTCTCAGGGCTTTCTGCTTGTTATTTTCCAAGACTTGCCGCCTCCTCTCCGATAAAAGGCTTGTCGAGCGAGGGAAAGATCGTCCCCCGCGCAAGCGCCGTCGGCTCGTCGTAGGTCTTTTCCCAGAACTGGAACGGCACATAAGCCATTCCTACGGGTGTTTCGGCGGGGAATATCCCCTGCGTTTTCGGGCAGCCATCCGCGGGCTTTTTTTCCCCGAGAACGCTGTCAAGAAACAGTGTAGTCATTTCTTCCATATCGTTACCTCCGTTATCTTGTTGTTTTGCGTTTCCTTTTACATAATACGACACCTTCGCCGAAAATGTTACCGACTTTTTGGACACAAAAATAGCAGGCTCGCCGCAGCGAACCCGCCTTGTATTACCTTTTTATGTCAAAGCTCATATCCATGATACCGCGTATCGTGTTCACATCGTCGATGATATTCGCGTCGCCTGAGATCGTGTGCTTGATAACGCTGCTTGCTACGGCGAAATTCACCGTATCTTCGGGCGCAAAGCCGTTCATCATGGCATAGATAAGCCCCGCGGCGAATGAGTCGCCGCCGCCCACGCGGTCGAGTATCTCAAACTTAAAGAGCTTGCTCTCTATCGTCTTTCCATCATGCCACAGATAGGCTTTCAGGCTGTTCACGCTGCCGCTGTCGGCGTAGCGGACGTGTCGGGCTATGCATTTTATGTTCGGATATCTCTCGACAAATCGGCGGAAAACTCCGTCCTGCTGCGCCAAGTCGGGCTGATAGGGTATATTGTCCTTGAAGTCGCCCGCCGACGGGTCATTCTCGTCCTTCCGCAGATGATACGGCTCGATGCCGAAAAGCACGTCCACGAAGGGCAGACATTCGGTGCAGAAGTCGCGGGCTTCCTCCCACGACCACAGCTTGCTGCGGAAATTGCCGTCAAAGCTGACCGTCAGCCCGAGTTCTTTAGCGGCTTTCAGGCAGCTCATTATCAGCTCCAGACAGCCCGAGGAAAGCGCGGGGGTAATACCGCTCAGATGAAGCCATGTGTGACCTCGAAGAAGCTCTTTGACATCGACCCTGCCGAAATCGTACTCGGAAAACGCGCTGTGCTTTCTGTCATAGATCACCTCGCTCGGGCGAAGTCCGAAGCCTGTTTCGAGATAGTATGTCCCCATTCTGTTCGTCGGGCAGTCATCATTTGTGCTCATTATCATTTTGCTGCAATCGACGTTGTTGCTCCTTAACATTCTGACAGCGCTCTTGCCTATGCTGTTGTCGGGCACCACGCCGAAAAACGCGCTTTCAACGCCGAGATTTGCAAGTGATACCGCTATATTTGCTTCGCTTCCGCCGTAGTTCGCCTCGAAAGAAGCAGCGCGGCGGATAAGTTCGTGATTTGGCGGAGTGAGCCGCAAAAGTATCTCTCCGAGTGTGATGAATCTGTTATTTTTCATGATGGTTTCTCCTTTGAAAATCCCGCTGTGTAGCGCCCGTGAATTACCCTGCCTTGACGACATTCCCAACCTTCGCGCTATTGTTGGACGAAAAACGCTTCGCTCTTTCGTCCAAATAAAATCGGCAATTATCTCGTTCTTGAACAAATTTGCCGAATTAGATGTTTGAGCCTTTTTGTGGGCTTTCTCTGAATTGCCGATTTTATTTTGTTTGGAAATGCTTCTTGCTATTTATAATGAAGCTTGAACTGCTCAGACTGTGGGGGAAGCCCTTTGCACGAACAAGTTCGTGCAGGAAGAAGGGTTCTCCCTGCACGAGCTTGCTCGTGCCCACCCCTTTCCTAAGACTTTTGGTTTTGCCCTTGTTTTGCTTATTTTTTGAAATAATTTACCGCATTATTATAGCAAATATCCTTGACTATCTCGCCGACAAACTCCACATCGTTCGGATACTCACCCTCTTCAATAAGCTCGCCGAACATATTGCAGAGTATCCGCCTGAAATACTCATGCCTTGTGTACGAAAGAAAACTGCGGCTGTCCGTCAGCATACCCACGAATTTCGAGATGAGCCCCAGCTGCGAAAGTGCCGTCAGCTGCCGCTCAATGCCGTCCTTCTGATCGTTGAACCACCACGCCGAACCGAACTGCATCTTGCCGACGCACGAATTGCGGCTCGTGCCTCCGCCCTGCTGGAAACAGTTCATTATCGTGGCGATCACCTCATTGTCACGCGGGTTCAGGCAGTAGAGAATGGTCTTCGGCAGCTCGTCCGTGCTGTCGAGCGTGTCGAGCAGCTGCGCGAGCGGCTTGGCAAACGTGCTGTCCTCGATAGCGTCGTAGCCCGTGTCGGGACCCAGCAGGCTCATGTATCTGCTGGAATTGTTTCTGAGCGCCCCGATGTGGTACTGCTGCACCCAGTTCAGCCTTGCGTACTGCCTGCCCAAATGAACGAGCACATAGCCCTTGTACTGCTTTATCTCATCGGGGGTAAGGTCGCCGCCGTTGAGCGCCTTTTTCAATATCCCATCGACCGTATCTCTGTCGGCGGGCTTGAACATCACAACGTCGAGCGCGTGGTCGGAGCAGACGCACCCCACGCTGTCGAAATACTCTATACGCTTGGTGAGCGCCTCGCAAAGGCTGTCTATTCCGTCAATTCTCATGTCGGCTGCGTTGGCAAGCTTCGCTATGTAGGGAACGAAGGTCGGCAGTTCGATATTCACAGCCTTATCGGGGCGGAACGCGGGGTATACATCAACATCGAAGGACTTGTCCTCCGCGAGCAGCTTGTGAAAATGCAGGTCGTCGATAGGGTCGTCGGTCGTGAAAAGCTTCTTTACGTTGCTCACGGAGATCATTTTTCTCGCGGTCAGCGTTTCGAGCTTTTTATTGCACTTATCGAAGATGTCCTTTGCGGTCTTCGGCGAAAGAATGTCCTCAATGCCGAAATAGCGCTGCAATTCAAGGTGCGTCCAATGGAAGATCGGGTTGCCTATTGCGTAGGGCATGACCTCCGCGTACTTCATGAACTTCTCGAAATCGCCGCACGAACTACTGCTCGTGCCGTTGCCGGTAATGTAGCTCTCGTCGATACCCATTTCGCGCATCAAGCGCCATTTGTAATGATCGCCGCCGAGCCAGCACTCGGTTATCGAGGAGAATTTCTTGTCGTTGTAAATTTCCTCGACGCTCAAGTGGCAATGATAGTCGAAGATAGGCATATCCTTCGCGTAATTTTCGTAGAGGATCTTTGCCGTTTCGTTTTTCAGGCAGAAGTCCTTATCCATAAATTTTTTCATATTAAATGCTCCTTTAAAAGATTAAATAAAACTATAAATATCACAAAGTGAGAGCAAACCAAAAGTCTTAGGAAGGGGGTGGCACGAGCAAAGCTCGTGCAGGGGAGAACCCTTCTTCAGAAGGGTTTCCCCCACGAATCCGTACCTCACAAGTCTCATAATAAATAGCAAGCAGCATTTCCGAACAAAATAAAATCGGCAATTTTAAGAAAAGCCCCCAAAAAGGCTCAAACATCTAATTCGGCAAATTTGTTCAAGAACAAGAGAATTGCCGATTATATTTGGACGAAAGAGCGAAGCGATTTTCGTCCAACAATAGCGCGTGATTCCGAAAAATTCTGACGGAGGGGAAATCTTATTTGCGAAAATCGCTGCGCTCTTTCGCAAATTAAAATCGGCAATTCTATTGTTCTTGCTCTGATATGCAGATTTATTCGCCTGTGCCTTTTTGTAGGCGTATTTAAGAATTGCCGATTTTATTTTGAACCGTCAGACTTTCTCTTACCGAGATGTTTCCGACTATCGTAGGCTTCTGTGGGGGAAACCCTTCTGAAGAAGGGTTCTCCCCTGCACGAGCTTTGCTCGTGCCACCCCCTTCCTAAGACTTTTGGTTTGCCCTTGTTTTGCGCTTTTTTATAGCGTTACGCCTGTTTTGAATATTGCAATATCCCTTGAATCATACCGCTCATTGACCGTCCTTGCGCCGTTCGCAACGCTTATTACAAGCTCCGTAAACGCCTCGAGCCTGCTTTCAAAACTCTCGCCCTCCGCTATCGTCCCCGCATTGAAATCTATCCAGTTGGACTTTCTTCGGTAAAGCTCCGTATTCGTCGAAAGCTTAATTGTGGGCACAAATCCGTCGAGCGGCGTTCCCCGTCCCGTCGTAAAAAGTACCATGTGACACCCCGCACAGCCGAGATTCGTTACCGCTACCATGTCGTTCCCGGGTCCGTTCAGCAG
>JAILFF010000047.1 GCA_024697705.1 Ruminococcus sp. | reverse complement strand
TTTGAGATGTTTTCCATTTCTTTTGTCCGTCCTTATCTATATTAATATTTAGGTATCATCATGAATAATCCGAATATTATACTTACACAAAGCAAAACCGCCGGAATAAATGTAATTACCGTAAGATATACCGAAAATCCGAAGGTAAGCTTTATCATCCTGTCGTTATCCTTCCGGAAGGAAAGCCGGTAGATAACGATGTAAAGCAGTGTTATCGCCGCAAATGAGTAAGCAAAAAGTACAAATGCGCTGCGTCCGGAGGGTGTGGGGTGCATGGTGTCTGTTCTCAAAAAGGGTGATAACATCTCCGCGATACAGCAAACAACAAGTATAACGGTGAATACGATGTTTGTTTTCTGCTTTTTTCTGCGCATGATGCCTGTATAGACCGCGCACATACAGTCCGCCGAAAGGATTACAGCCAATACCAGATCGGCTGCAAGATCACGAAGATCGATAAAACTTTCCATTTCGCTCAGCTTCTGTAATCGCCGTTTATCTTAACATAATCGTAGGTGAGGTCGCAGCCCCATGCCATTGCGCCGTTTTCGCCCTGATTGAGGTCAATTATTATCGTGATATCCGTTTTTGTAAGTATCTTCTTCGCGAGAACTTCGTCGAAATCGAGCAGCGAGCCCTGTTTGCAGACATTCAGATATCCGCCCGTCGAAGCGATGTCAATATCTATCTTGTTAACGTCGTAGTCGGCGTTCGCGTAGCCAAGAGCACACATGATACGTCCGCAGTTAGCGTCCTCGCCGAACATAGCCGCCTTGAACAGGCTCGACATGATTACCGACTTAGCGGCGATCTTTGCGGTCTCGAAGCTTTCCGCACCCTTGACGTTGCACTCGATAAGCTTTGTCGCACCCTCGCCGTCGCGTGCCATCATGCGGGCAAGGTTCACCATTACCGTCCAGAGAGCCTCGCAGAAAATGCCGTAATCGTCGTTTTCTTCGGTTATTTCCGCGTTTCCCGCCATTCCGTTCGCCATTACCACACACATATCGTTGGTGGACATATCGCCGTCAACACTTACGCAGTTGAGCGTTATCTGCACATTCTCACAGAGCGCCTTCTTTATCATTTCGGGGGATATCGCGACATCACTCGTTATAAATGTGAGCGTTGTTGCCATGTTCGGATGTATCATGCCGCTGCCCTTTAACATACCGCCGACATGGCAGGTCTTTCCGCCGATCTCAAATTCGACGGCTATCTCTTTGGGCTGGGTATCGGTAGTCATTATCGCCTTTACCGCCTCGTCGTTTCCTGTGTAGGAAAGTCCGGCGTACAGTGAGGGTATTCCTTTTTCGATAGGCTCTATCGGCAATACCTGACCTATAACGCCTGTGGAGGCTACCACCATATCGGCGGGGGAGATGCCCATTGCTTTCGCGGCAAGCTCGCCCATTTTCTTTGCTTTTTCTATGCCGTCGGCGTTGCAGGTGTTGGCGTTCACGGAATTAACGATGACTCCCTGAGCATAGCCGTCGGAAAGGTTTTCCTTTGTAACGCTGAGCGGTGCGCCTTTTACCTTGTTTGTGGTATATACCGCAGCAGCAGCAGCCCGCTTATCCGACATTATCATTGCAAGATCGTTCTTTTTGTTTGTCGGCAATGCATTGTTTGCGACCTGAGAATTTTCTTCGGTATCTGTCAGAGCCTTGTGCGCGAGACCGCAGTGTATGCCGTTTGCCTTCCAGCCCTTTGACGCACATACACCGCCGTCAACGAAATTGTTTATATCCGTGCTTACGAGACCAATGCCGAGGTCTTCTATGAGCTTTTGCAGCTTTGCACCTGTTTTTACTTCTTCCATAGAATATTCTCCTTTATATTCAGAAACTTTATCATTTCGTCACGATTCAGATCTGTGCGCAGTGCGCGCACAATAATTATCAATTAAACAAGTCCGGTTGTTTCATCAATGCCCATCATTATGTTAAGGCATTGAACAGCCGCGCCGCTCGCTCCCTTGCCTAAGTTATCAAGTCTTGAGACTACCAGCAGACGCATTTCGTTACCGCTGACGATAATTTCCATATTGTTTGTGCCTTCAAGCGTGTTCGCGGCAATAAAGCCGTCCGGAGCAACGTCCTTGCCGTCAAGCTCTGCGACCTTCACGAAATTGCAGCCTTTGTAGTGCTCCGCGAACATTTCACGCACCTCGGCGGGCGTTACCTGCTTTGCAAGAAGACGTGTGTGAAGCGGCAGGGAAACGGTCATTCCCGCAAAATATGAGCACACATAGGGGTTGAAGGTGGGCTCATGGTCAAGACCCGATATAATGCGCATCTCGGGAAGGTGCTTATGCTGCTGCGTTATGGCGTATTCACGCGGAGAGTCGAACTCTTTTGCACGGTTGATATCCTGATACTGTGCAATGCCGCGCTTTCCGGCACCGCTGTAACCCGATACCGCGTGCACCGAAACGGGGTAATCCTTAGGTAGTATCCCGCTTTTTACAAGCGGATAGACCATTGAAATAAAGCCGCTTGCATAGCAGCCGGGAACAGCAACACGCTTTGATGTGCGTATCTTCTCACGGTGCTCGGGGGAAAGCTCCGGAAATCCGTATGCCCAGTCGGGGTTTATGCGGTGAGCGGTGGAAGCGTCGATTATTCGTGTGTGGTCGTTCTCGACCAGCGATACCGCTTCGATAGCCGCGTTGTCGGGCAGACAAAGGATAGTGAAATCGGAGGCGTTGATAAATTTTCTGCGTTCTTCGGTGTCCTTTCGCAGCGCGTCGGATATGCGCATAAGTTCAATGTCTTTTCTGTTTCTGAGGCGTTCGACTATTTTGAGACCCGTGGTGCCTTCTTGTCCGTCAATGAATACTTTTGTCATTTTGTATTTCCTTTCTTTATTCAAGCATTTCTGCATTATTTTCGTGTTTTATCATGCCGTAACGTCCGACTGCAATAAACAGGAACACGGCAGAAACCGTTGTGAACGGGGAAGTATAAAGAGTAATATATTTTTCAAGAACCGTGGTGGCTTCAATATATTTTACACCGAGCGTACTCAATGTGCAGGTACTTACGGAGTATCTTACAAAAGGTTCCGCAAATATCATTACACAATAAATAACTGTCATAACGATACCCGTCTTTCGACCCGAAATGCCTTTTCGTTTAAGCATTACGATCAAAAATGCACTAAACATTATCATAAAAATGATCTGAAATACCAATTCGGTAGGAAAAACAAAGATATTGCCAATGGGAGCGTTTTGGTGCTTATAAAACGATTGCTGCCAGAGAACGCATAAAATGTCTCCCATAAGCGCCTGACTGTACAGCAGCACACTTACTATCATAGGTATCTTAACTTTATCAGGAATCTTACTGTCAGCGGTAAGTTCAAGAATGTATCTTCTTATACCGTACCTGCTTACGGCGATAAAAACAAGAACGGAAGAAACGACAGTAAAGGGAAATGTGATCATCTCTATGGAGTTTGAAAGTGCGAATGAGTGGGCAAGATCTTTTTCACCGGCGAAAAGTTCACCGACCATATATGTTTCAAAATTCAGAACAAACGGCTTTGCAACGTTGATAACGCAATAAATACGGATAAACAATATAACGATAAGGCGTTCGGACGAACCCTTGTATTTATGCATTATTATTGTAAATACCGCAAAAAGCAGAAATACCGCAATATGAAAGACAAATACGAGCGGAAAAATAAGGCTGTCCGAACACAGATCCACTGCATGACCGTTTAAAAAATCGAACACAGCGTTCGGAAACAGAACACACAGCAGACTGATGAGAACCGCGATACCGTAAAGTATCAATCCGACTGTCAACGGCTTTTTTATTTCTTTACTCAACATTTAAATTTTCCTGTCTCTTTATAATAAAGTGAGCGAAGCGAACACCACAACTGTTCATTATTCATTTTTCACTTTTCACTATTCACTTCTTCTGTGTGTAGAACTGGCTCATTCCCGCGCCGCGTTCGTCGTTGGGTCTGCGGAAGAAGCCGAATTTCTCATAGAACGGCTCCTTGTCCTTCGCCGAAAGAAGCGACACCATTGTCGTTTCGCCGTCCTCGATGTATTCGTTATGTACGAAGTCCATAAGCTGCGTTATCATCTGCTTTCCGATGCCCTGACGCTGATAATCGGGGTGAACGATGACATCAACGACAAGCAGATGATACCCGCCGTCGCCGACCGCGCGCGCCATTGATACGGCTTTGCCCGTTTCGCTGTCACGTCCTACTGTGATGAATATGGATTTCGGTATGCTCTTGATGAACTGCCGCTCGGAGACCTGATACCAGTCAACTAAGTTGCGCAGATAGTTGTATTCTTCAAGAGAGATCGTCTTGTCAAATGTTATCATAATCTTTCACGCACATATCCTATCTGCTTCATTACGCTTTCGGGAGCGGGTCCGCC
Organism: Ruminococcus sp.; assembly: GCA_024697705.1. Lineage (GTDB taxonomy): Bacteria > Bacillota > Clostridia > Oscillospirales > Ruminococcaceae > YE71. The sequence goes on along the minus strand of JAILFF010000047.1, from coordinate 391 downwards.
GTAGGAGGTACGGCATTTTACGCAGTGTTCGAGGCTTATCGCTTCGTAAAGGTCGTTGTCAAACAGCTCGCTTTTTTCCTTGTAGCAGTCAAGCGGAAGCTCTTCGAGCGTTGTGTTCTTTTCTATGCATTCCGCCACGAGTCCGCCCGTGATCTTGTACGCGTCACGGAACGGCATACCCTTTTTAACGAGGTAGTCTGCGCAGTCTGTGGCGTTTATGAAGCCTTTTGCCGCAGCTTTTCTCATGTTGTCTTTAAGAACGGTCATGGTTGCAAGCATAGGCGTGAATGTCGAAAGACAGAGTTTGACGTAGTCGACCGCATCAAATATCGCTTCCTTGTCCTCCTGCATATCCTTGTTGTACGCGAGCGGAAGTCCCTTCATCATGGCA
>JAILFF010000309.1 GCA_024697705.1 Ruminococcus sp. | reverse complement strand
CCCTCACTACGTGTTCATTGCTCGTTACAAAATCAATTCACTTTTTCTTATTAACTTGTAAACTATCTTATTAGACGATTTGTAAACTATGTGGGACTTGACACCTGCGTGAGCGCCCGCAAACTGCGCCTTTTGACCCCAAAAAATGGGCGCACACATAGGTGCGCCCCTACAAGACTACCAACATATGGAGCAAAATTGATTTCCGTTTCGCGGGCGTGCGAGGTCTTGACAATTCACGAAAAATAAGATATTATAGATATAGAGATAACAGTACCCCGGTGAGCCCGGGAACGAGAGGAAGATAAGCTATGGGAAAGAAAAAGAACCTGTCCCCGCAGGAGGAAAGGGAACTGAGAGCGAAGAAAGCAGAGAAAAAAAGAGCCGCCCGCAAACGAAAAACCAATTTCGCCGCCTTGATGGGCGCTATGTTTTCTTTTGTTTTCGTCGGAACCGTGCTGGTGCTGCTTTTCAAGATAAAGCTCGCGATGAACGAGCGCGATAATCAGCCCGTTGTCGAGCCCTACCGCGGTCCCGCCATCGCCGTGACCGAGCTGACAAGCTCCTCCGAAGCCGATAAGTCCGCCGTGACTACCACCGTGACAACGACCGCTCCCGCCGAGACCACTACCACAACTACCGCAGACCCCCTGATAAAACTGCCGGGCGAAGGCTCGGGGGAGGTCGTCAAGAAAAAGATCAAGCCCGCCGCCAATTCGATCTACGATCTCGGAGGACTCCAAAGCGAGGTAAACAGTCTGATCGCGGGCTTTGACGGCGAATGGCAGGTATATCTCAGGCATACCGAGTCGAACCGCGAATTTTCGATAGACACAAAGCCTGTCTTCTCCGCGAATATCATACGGCTTTTTGCGGCGGGTGCCGCTTATCAGAAGGTCGCGGACGGTACTATTAAAGCCAATGATGTCGAGACCCTTATCCGCAATATGATCGAGAACGGCGACAACGATTCGTTCGCGGCGCTTGTCGAAAAGCTCGGGCAGGATTCCGTTACCGAGTGGTGCCGTCAGCAGGGCTACTGGGACACGGTCGTTTCGGCGGACGCTACCGTCGCAAGCACTACCTCGGCTCTCGACGCGGGACGTTTCCTTAATGCCGTGTACCGCGGCGAGATGGTGAACCGCGACTGCTCCGCAAAGCTTCTGGGTTTCATCAAAGCGCTGAACAACCGCGACAGGATCCCCGCGGGCACTCCCTCGGGCACCGAGACGGTAAATATCACAGGCGAGGGCTACGACATCTGCCACGACGCGGCGATAGTCTACTGCGACACGGGCGATTATGTGCTTGTCGTCATGGGCGACACGAAGGGCTTCGGCTGGTCGTCGGACAATTATATCATACAGGTGTCCGAGCTTATCTATAAATATTTTAACGGCGACCCTAACGCTTCCGATTCATCGTCTTCGGAAGATGACGACGAAGGCGAAGAAGAGGGCGAAGGCGAAGAAGAAAGCGAAGAACCCCGCGAGGACGAAAGCAGCTCCTCCGACGACAGCAGCGCCGCAGAATGACAGCTCATTACATCAGAATACAAAAACATACGGGAAGGCTCCGAAAATGGGAGCCTTCTCTTTTTTTCGCGGCGGGCAAAATGAAACTCGCGTCCGCCTGTCCTTTTCGACACTCCGTGCGGCTCGGCAGCGTTATAATAGCATAAACGATACGGGAGGCGAACGCCATGAAGATATACATAGACGTACTTATGCTCACGAACGCCATTATCGCAATGGTGTTGGTGCGCTGTACCGCACGGCTGACGCACGAACGTCTGCGGCTGCGGCGGGAGCTTTCGGCGGGCGCTGCGGGAGCGGTTTTCTCGCTGCTTGCCGCGCTCAGCAGCACCGGCTTTTTCACGGCGCTGCTAATCACGCTCGGCAAGGGCGCGGCAATGCTCGTCATTACGGCGGCTGCTTTCCGACCGAAAAGCGCGAGGGCATTGTTTCGGCGGGCGGCGGTCTATCTTATATTCGAGTTGGGTTTCGGCGGGGCGTGTCTGATGATCGTCGGACTGACGGGCAGGCGGGTGCTTTGCATACGAAATTACGTCGTATATTTTGACATTTCGCTGTTGCAGCTTGCCGTGTGCTGTGCCGCGGTCTATCTGATAGCGGTCACTGCTGATACGCTGAGGAGGAGACGTTCCGAGAATATCGGCAGGTATCGCGCCGTGTTCAGAATGGGGAATTTCGTCAAAGAGCTGCCCGCCTTTTCCGACACGGGGAATCTCCTGCGCGACAGCTTCACGGGGGCTCCCGTAATGATATTCCGTTCGGACGAGCTCTACCGCCGTTTCGACCTTGACTGTCCCGAGCATTTATATTTCTACGGATTTCACCCTGTTCCTTACGATACGATAAACGGCTGCGGGCTGATTAGCGTCACCTCGCGGGCGGATATCTCGATAAAGACGGAGAGCGGGCTTGAACAGGTTGAGTGCTGCGCGGGGATATTGCCGTCGGCGGGGAGGAAAGACCATGCGATTTTCGACCCGATAATACTGGAATGAACAGATAAGCAAAACACCGCAAAGCAGAAAGCGAGTGCGTTTTTGTTTTGCGCTTCATAGCTGTTTCTTATTTATCGAAAGGAGAATTTCTATGCTGAAAGAATTAACTATCCGTATGCAGGAGTTTATCGCCTTGCTTTACCGCCGCTGCATCGGCAGCCCCGATACCGTCGATTTCATCGGCAGCGCCGAAAAGCTCCCGCCTCCCCTCACACGCGACGAGGAACAACGCGCCCTCGAACTGCTCAAGACCGATAACCGCCGCGCCTGCGAACTGCTTATCGTCCACAATCTGCGGCTCGTCGTCTATATCTCAAAAAAGTACGAATCGCCCAGTGCCACCAGTGAGGATATTATTTCCATCGGCACGATCGGACTTATCAAGGCGGTGCGATCCTTCGACCCCGAAAAAAACATCAAGCTCGCCACCTACGCTTCGCGCTGTATCGAAAACGAGATACTTATGTTCATGCGCAAGGCGTCGCAGCAGCGGACGGAAATCTCCATCGACGAGCCGCTCAACATCGACTGGGACGGCAACGAGCTTCTGCTTTCGGACATTTTGAGCTCCGACGAGGAGACCGCCGCCGAAAAGCTCGGGCACGAGTGCGAACAGCGGGCGCTTATGGAGGAGATCGACAAGCTCCCGCCCCGCGAGCGGCAGATCATGGAGCTGCGTTTCGGGCTGAACGGCGCAAAGGAGCTTACGCAAAAAGAAGTCGCCGAACGTATCGGTATCTCGCAGTCGTACATATCGCGGCTTGAAAAGAAGATAATCAAGGAGATCAGGGCGAAGCTTGAAGCGGCGTGCCGATGACAAGAGAAAAAAATAAATAAATGAGCATTTGTAAAAAGTTAACAGTGTAGAGTGAATAGTGAATAGTTATGGTGTTCGCTTCGCTCACGATATTATGCGGAGGCTTCGCCCCGCAAATAATAGTTGCAGCTTAAAGGAAAATTATTTAGTGCAGAGCGAAGCTTCTGCATAATATCGCGCCGAAGGCGCTCCTTAACTATTCACTATTCACTCTTAACTATTCACTGTTTAATTGCTCATTTACAGACAAAAGGAAAGCTCCTCCGCAAAATACGCGGAGGAGCTTTCCCTTTAGGGGGTCATTTTATGGAGAAATTCTTCGTAATAATACTTTTTCATACTTCCCTTTCGAGGGATTTTTCCTTTTCTTTCCTGTCAATTATCAGCTATCAATAACCGAAGAGACTGCCGAAATCGGGGAAGCCGTAGCCGTAATAATCGTCGTACTGCTGCTGGAGATGCTCCTGCTCCTTTTTCTTAGCCTCTTTCTTTTCCTCCTCGGTGTCCTGCTTCTTCTCGTCGATCGTAACGGTCACTTCAAATTCGTCGCCCTTGCGGTATACGCTGAGCTTGACCTTATCGCCCGCCTTGTACTTCTTGACCTTCGAGATGAGCTGACTGGAGTTCTTGATCTCTTCATCGTCGAACTTGGTGATGATGTCGCCCGTCTGGAGACCTGCCGCTTCCGCGGGACCTCCCTCGGTGACCTTCTTTACTGCGGCGCCCTGCGGCAGACCATAGTTGATAGCCTCGGAGCTCAGATCGGCAAGACTTACGCCGATATAGGGCTTGGTAACGTAGCCGTTGGTGATGATGCTGTCAACGATGCCGCGGATATTGTCTATCGGGATAGCAAACGCGATATTGTCTATCGTCGCCTGACCCGAACCGCTGCTCGAATATTTCGAGTTCGCAATGCCGACTACCTCGCCGTACATATTGAACAGCGCACCGCCCGAATTTCCCGAGTTGATGGCGCAGTCGGTCTGAATAAGGTCCATCGTGGCGGTCTCGGTGGTGATAGTTCTGTTAAGCGCACTGACGATGCCCGCCGTCAGCGAGAAGGTAAGCTCGCCCAAGGGATTGCCTATCGTGCAAACGCCGTCGCCTACCGAAAGAGCACCCGAGCTGCCCAGAACAACGGGGGTAAGTCCCGAAGCGTCGATCTTCAAAACCGCTACGTCGTTGCTTTCGTCGCCGCCGATGATCTTGGCGTCGTAGCTGGTGCCGTCGTACATCTTAACGGTAACGGAATCGGCGTTCTCGATAACGTGGTAGTTCGTAAGGATATATCCGTCAGCGCTGATAATGAAGCCCGAACCCGCAGCAGCAGCCTGCGTCTGATAGCCCCAGTAGTTGGTCTGAGTGATCGAGGTCTGTATGCCGACTGTCGAGTTTACGTTAGCCTTGTATACCTCGGAGGCGGTCATCAGCGTTCCGGTGTCAGCCTTAGTCTGAGTGATGGTCGCTCTTGCCTCGCTGTCGGAGGAGCTGTCGCGGGAGCCGTTTACGAGAGTAACGTTTTCCTTCTCGCCGCTTTCGGAGGAATCCTCCTTAGAGTTGTTTTCGCTCCTGCGCTCGGTCTGAGTCTGAGCCTGAACAGCAGTACCCGTGGAACTGCCGTTGTTCCTTTTAGCGAGAACCATGCCGCTCGCACCCAGCGCACCGCCCAGCAGTGAGCAGCAAAGTGCGATCGTGATTATCTTTCCTGCACCCGCGGACTTCTTAGCCTTGGGCTCGCTCATCACCGCGTAAGGATCGTTTGCGGTTCTATTGAAATCATTGAGATCATCGTAATTTTTCATATTCAAAACTTCCTTCCCGAAAATATTTGTTCTTTTGTGTCAAATAACGCCGACGTATCTGTCTTTTGCGGCTTGCGGAGGTGTTTTTTTGTTTGTGATTATATTATATCTATTGAACCTTAAAGATACTTTAAATTAACGTGAAAACTATAAGATATTTTCTTTCACACAGCTTTCACAAAAGAGAATGGCGGAAGTCATTTGACTGACTTCCGCCTATGTATTCTCTCCATCTATATTATTTTACTGTAAGCTTGAATTACAGAAGTCTCTTTATGCAGGTAACGTTGTTGTACTGTGCGACCGAATCAAGGTAGGAGATAACGATACCCGTGTCGGTGCTTTCGGCGTGAACGATCTTTCCGTCGCCGATGTACATGGCAACGTGATAGATCGACGAATAATCATAGCCGCCGAAGAATACCAGATCGCCGGGCTGTATGTTCTCATACGCAACGTCCGAGCCGTAAGCCGCCTGCGAAGACGCTAAGTGCGGCAGATCAATGCCTATCTGACGATAGGAAAGCATTACCAGTCCCGAGCAGTCGGTAGCGCCGTAAGCCTCGCCTGCCCATACATAAGAGCCGCCCACCATGCCTTTTGCGTAATTTATCACGGTGGAGATCATATCTCCCGTATTTTCATAGCTGATGCCGCCGTTATCCGCGGGCTGTTCCTCCTGCGGTTCGGGTTCGGGCTCTTCGTAAGAGAAGTCCTCGCCCTCCCAATACTGAAGAAGATCTTCCGTCGTGGTAGTGGTCGTTGTTGTGGTGGTAGTAGTTGTAGTGGTAGTTTCCGTCTCGAAGTCGTTGCGGTCGTCGATAAATTCAAACTCCGTCGGCTCTTCGATAACGATGTTCTCGGGTTCGGTCGAAGCGGTCGTAGTCTTCTTTTTCTTCCTGGAAGTCGTTTTTGTCGTAGTCTTCTTGGAAGCCTTTGTCGTCTCGGCTGTCGTAGCAGCGGCGGTCGAAGTCTTTTTTGACTTTTTGCCGCTGTCTGCCGCGTTCTGACTCTGCGATTCAAAATACGCTGCGGGGATCTCGATCTCTGCCGCGGCTGTGGTAGTCGTCGCGGGAGTGGTCTTTTTCGAGCTTATCATTCCGTATTCGCCCGAAAGCGCCGCCGCTTCGCTTCCCAATCCGTCAATGCTGCTGTTGAGCTCGTCTATCTCGCCGCCGTACTTCTTTTTAAGAGCCGCAAGCTCCTTCTGTTCGTCGGAGAGCTTTTTCAGCTCCGCGGCGTATTCGGCGCTTTTTGCTTTAAGAGCGTCGCTCTCACCGACGAGCTGCTCGTTGCATTTCTCGATCTCGTCGCGTCGTCCGAGAAGCTCCTTGACCGTAACGCTGTCGTGCCTTGCCACACGTTCGAGCAATTCAAGGCGCATAAGCACGTCGTAGAAGCTCTCGGCGTTCACAAGAACATTGGAATAGGAATCGCTGCCCGCTATGTATATAGTGCGGATACGTGCCTTGTACTCGTCAAGACCCTTGCGTGCCTCCGCCTCGCTCGTTTCGAGCTGATGGCGGGTCTCGCGCATTTTCTTGTCAAGCTCGCACATTTCATCTTCGAGCGCCGCGGACTTTTTATTGACCGCCGCGATCTTTTTCTTTATCTGCTTTGCCTTTTCGTTTACCGCTTTAAGCAGCTCCTGTCTGCCCGCTATGTCGTCGCCCGCAAGAGCGATACGGCGGTCGATCTCACGCTGTTTTTCCTCGATCTCGCGAAGCTGTCGGTCGAGATCGTCCTCAGCCTCCGCAGCAAAGCCGCTTATCACGGCACTGCCTTTGCTGCCCGACTTGCCGCCCATACCGAACACGGTAAAGGTCAATGTGACCGCAAGCGCTGCGGCAGCCATTCTTTTTATGTAAAGCGTGTTAAATCCTAAAAAGCTCATATCCGAGATACTCCGATCTGTCACCTATGGTTCATTGGTTCATTTGACTTTTCGGTAATTTCCATGTTACCGGATTGTAATTAAAATTATACCTCATTTTCTCATTAAGGTCAAGTAGCTGCAAATTCTTTCGGTATTTTGCACAAATATAAATAATATTACATAAGCTAAATAGTCCGAATACAACAATTCGCCGTGACAGCCATGTGAAATCGGTATGTGCTTTTAATGAAATTGTAATAAATGACTAAAACGTTTTCGAGCGGCTCGGTATTTCATATTTATTCATATTTCACGATAACAAACAATATTACCATCTTCACAAAGTGAAGACAAACCAAAAGTCTTAGGAAGGGGGTGTGGGGG
>JAILFF010000298.1 GCA_024697705.1 Ruminococcus sp. | reverse complement strand
CGAGCTTGCTCGTGCCAACCCCTTCCTAAGACTTTTGGTTTTCCCTCACTTTGCGGCATCTTTGGTTTTGCGCTAAAACTCATATCAAACAACCCGCAGACGAATTTCTCCGCCTGCGGGCTGTTCGTGTAATATATAAGTGTGGGATAAGGGGAATGCTGTTCAATGCAAAAGAGCGCACTCCTCCACCCGGAAAAGCGCACCCCTTTTTGCATTATTTTTTAAAGAGAAAAACTATTATCTCTTAGAGAAAACAAACCCTGCGACCGCGGAACAAATCCTGCCGCCCCGCGCAGGGGCTCACTTAACGTAGAACAGCAGCTGCTCGTAGGTCGGATAAGGCCAGTATTTCTCGCCGCAGAGCGATTCCATTTCGTCGGCGGGAGCACGGAGAGCTGCCATATCGGCAAGAACCGTGTCGTGGAAGAATCTCGAAGCTTCCTCGGTCGAGGTGATCGTCGCAGCCTTTTCTACTGCCTTTTCAAGCTCGCCCATAGCCGTGTAGGTCTTGGCGGCGAGCGCGGACAGGCGCTGTACCATGTCCTTTTCTACCGACAGATCGGCGCCCAGCGCACCTGCGGTCGAGGCGGTCTCGCTCAGATCCTTGACGTAGCTCATTACGGCGGGGAGAATGTCCTTCTTCGCCATGTCGATCATGGTCTTGGCTTCGATGTTGATGGTCTTGTTGTATTCGTCGAGCAGGATCTCAACGCGGGATTCAAGCTCAACCTTGGAATATACGCCGTGATTGGAAAGAACGGATACGTTCTTGTCGAGCAGGTAAACCGGGATAGCGTCCGGAGTGGAGCGCAGGTTCAGCAGACCGCGCTTTTCGGCTTCCGCTACCCAACCCTCGGAATAGCCGTCGCCGTTGAAGATGATGCGCTTGTTCTCAACGATGGTGTCGCGGATAAGCTCGTTAAGAGCAGTCTTGAAGTCGGAAGCGTCTTTCAGCTTGTCGTAGAACTGGTCGAGAACTTCTGCAACGATAGTGTTCAGAATGGTCATCGGACCCGCGCAGGACAGTCTCGAACCGGGCGAACGGAACTCGAACTTGTTGCCCGTGAAGGCGAACGGAGAAGTTCTGTTGCGGTCGGTGGAATCCTTCGGGAACGAGGGGAGAACGTCTACGCCGATCTCCATTTTCGTCTTGCCGTGGCTCTCGGGCTTGTGACCCTCCGCAAGAGCCTCGATGATCTCGTTGAGCTCGTCGCCCAGGAAGATCGAGATGATGGCGGGAGGAGCCTCGTTAGCTCCGAGACGGTGATCGTTACCTGCGGTAGCAACGGAAGCACGGAGCAGATCCTGATAATCGTTTACCGCCTTGATAACAGCAACGAGCACGGTCATGAACACGGCGTTCTCGGCGGGTGTCTTACCGGGGTCGAGAAGGTTTACGCCCGTGTCGGTGGAAAGCGACCAGTTGTTGTGCTTACCCGAACCGTTCACGCCCGCGAAAGGCTTTTCGTGAAGGATGCACTTGAAGCCGTGCTTTCTTGCGGTACGCTTCATCAGCTCCATTGTGATCTGGTTGTGGTCGGTAGCGATATTGGTAGTATTAAAGATAGGCGCCAGCTCGTGCTGTGCGGGAGCGACCTCGTTGTGCTTGGTCTTGGCGCAGATGCCCAGTCTCCAGAGCTGTTCGTCAAGGTCTGCCATGTAGCCGTTTACGCGGGTCTTGATGGTGCCGAAGTAATGGTCTTCAAGCTCCTGACCCTTCGGAGCGGGTGCGCCGAAGAGCGTTCTGCCCGTAAGGATAATATCCTTTCTGTGAGAGTACATCTCGCGGTCTACGAGGAAGTATTCCTGCTCGGGACCAACGTTTGCGGTAACTCTCTTTACCTCATCCATGCCGAACAGGGTAAGGAATCTGCGTGCGGATTTATCGAGCGCCTCCATCGAGCGGAGAAGCGGGGTCTTCTTATCGAGCGCTTCGCCCGTATAGGAGCAGAAAGCGGTAGGGATACAGAGGGACGTACCTTTAATAAATGCGTAGGAGGTCGGGTCCCAAGCGGTATAGCCGCGTGCCTCGAAAGTTGCACGAAGTCCTCCGGAGGGGAACGACGATGCGTCGGGCTCGCCCTTTACGAGTTCCTTACCCGAGAATTCCATGATGACCTTACCGTCGCCGACAGGTGAGATAAAGCTGTCGTGTTTTTCTGCGGTGATGCCTGTCATCGGCTGGAACCAATGGGTATAATGTGTGCAGCCCTTTTCGACCGCCCAATCCTTCATTACGGAAGCAACGACGTTCGCCACCTCGATATCGAGCGGTTCGCCTGACTGGATAGTCTTTTTCAGCGACTTATAGACCGATTTCGGGAGCCGCTGCTGCATTACGCTCTCGTTAAAGACGTCGGTGCCGAAAATCTCCGGGATATTCATAGCTATTCCTCCTATTACCATGACCGATTATAAAAAAAGCACTGCGGACTTGATTTCCCGTCCACAGCGCCGTTGCCGTTTTACAAATATGATTATACACCGCAAACCGCGATATGTCAAGGGGTTTGAGAGAATTTTTTTAATTTCGTCGATTTATACAAATTTTTCTAAAAGTGCGCGGACAGTTTAAATACACGCTTAAACTTATTATCTTCTGCCGCCGTCAGCGTCGTCGTCCTCGTCCTCGTCCTCATCGTCTTCAAGCGGCGCTATGCTGAATTTCTCGGTCGAATAGTCCCCGAAAAGCTCAAACACCTTGTCAGCCGCGGGAGTGCTCACACGGGGAACGCTTTCCGTCGGCTTGTCGGCAAAAAGATCGCTCTTCGGAGCAATCTCGCCAAAACTGCCCGTCGTGCGGAAGTCGGGCTTCTCGGAATAACGATTTTCCCCCGGCTTATCCATGCCGAAAATGCTCTCCGAACGGAAATCGGGCTTCTCCGAACGGCGCTCGTTTGCGGGAGCACCCATGCCGAATCCGCCCTGAAAACGGGGGTCGGGCTCTTCGGGATAGTCCTCGTCTTCGTATTCGGGAACGCCCATTCCGAAGCCACGCGGCGCACGGAAGTCGGGCTCGTCGTCAAAGTCCTCTTCTTCGGGCACACCCATACCGAAACCGCCCTGAAAACGGGGGTCGGGCTCCTCGGGATAGTCCTCGTCTTCGTATTCGGGAACGCCCATTCCTAAGCCACGCGGCGCACGGAAGTCGGGCTCGTCGTCATAATCGTCGCTCGGGAAATAGTCCTCGCTCTCGGGGGTGTCGCCCAGGCGGTGGTTCTTGACGATAAGTATTATAGCGGCAATTATCGAAACGACCGTGACACCGATTATCACCATCAGCAGCTTGTACATAAGATCGCTGTCGAGCGGATCGGGCATGGCGGAGGCGGGCTGTTCGCCGTCTTCCGTCTGCTCCTCGGATTCGGTCTCGTCGGGCACGGAGACCTCGTCGGTGCTTGTCTCGGCGGTTTCGTTAGTATAAAGCTTCGGCAGCTCGCCCTTTACCGTTTCCACCGCGAGTTCGTTGGTCTCGGCGTAGCTCTGCGCGGGGGAATATTCGGGGCAGACCACCGTGAAGCCGCCGATCGTCTGACCGTCAGCCGTCATGCCGAACGCCTGCTTGCCTATCTTTGTCAGCGAATCGGGCAGAGCGAGCCGCTCGATAGGACAGTCGGCGAAAGCGTTCGTACCGATAGCCTCTACCTGCGAGCCCATCTGCACCTCTTTAAGACAGGTGCAGCCCGCGAAGGCGTTGTTATGTATCTCCTTAAGGCTGTCGGGCAGCTTTACCGTTTCAAGCCCTAAGCAGTTCTGAAACGCGCCCTCCGAGATCACGCGGGTACCGTTCGGCACGGTCACTTCGGTCAGCGCCGAGCAGCCCGCGAAAAGGAACTGCGGGAGGGTATCATATGCCGCGAGATTCACGCTTTCGAGCGCGGTGCAGTTTTCAAAGATCTGCGGTTCGAGGTAAGCGGCGGGCAGGGTGATCTTTTCGAGCGCCGTGCAGTCGCTGAAAGCTCTCAGGTCGATATATTCGAGCGAATTCGGCAGCTCGATCGACTTAAGCGACTCGCATTTCTCGAAGCAGTTGTTGCCGATGACCTTGACGCCCGAGCCCATCGTGACCTTTTTGAGCTTTTTGCAGCCCTTGAACGCGATAGCGCCCACGTATTTCACGCTGTCGGGGATAGTCACCTCGGTAATGCTCTTGTTGCCCGAGAAGGGGCTGTAAACGGTGCTGCCCGAGATCATTCCCGTTTCGTCGTAGGTGATGCCGTGGACATTTCCGTAGATGATAACTGTTCCTTCATCGTCGGTATACCAGCCGCCGCTTATCGCCGATACGGTAAAGCCGTCGACCTCCGCGGGTATCCCGGGGTGAGTCGAATCGCCGTAATACTTGCTTATCGAGGCAGTATTATCGGGCAGAAGAACATAACCCCACGCGCCGCTTCGGTGGAAATTCTCCTTGTCGCGCTCGTTCTCGGCAACGTCGCCCGCAAGCGTGTCCGCGGGAGGGGTCTCCTCTTCCGCGGCGGAATCGGTGCTTTCCTTGCTGTCGGTCTTTTTCTTCTTTTTCTTTTTGCTTTTATTTTCCTGATCTCCGTTTTCCCCGCTGTCGGAAGCCGAAGCCGAAGCGGAAGCGGAGTTTTCTTCGCCGTTATTGCCGTTATTGCTGTTATTATCAGCCGAAACATCTATGGCAAGGCAGCCGACCGCAAGAACAAAAGCGGAAGCAGCCGCCGCAAGTTTTCCGATGAGATTCTTCAAATCCGATCTCCCCCAAAAAAATCACGAACAATCCGTCAAACATTGTCCGAAAAAATAGACACATTTATTATACCACATAAGAGCGCGGTTTGTCAAGGAAAAAAAGTCAAACTTCGCAAGGTTTGATTTTGTGGAAAATATCGGATAAATAAACGCAAAGTGAGAGCATACCAAAAGTCTCAGGAAGGGGCTGGCATGAGCAAGAACCAAAAGTCTTAGGAAGGGGGTGTGGGGGAGAACCCTTCTTCAGAAGGGTTTCCCCCACGAATCCGTACCTCACAAGTCTCATAATAAATAGCAAGCAGCATTTCCAAACAAAATAAAATCGGCAATTCATTAAGAAGCCCACAAAAAGGCGCAAAATAATGATTCTGCAAAATTGTTCGAGAACAAAAGAATTGCCGATTTTAATTGGACGAAAGAGCGAAGCGATTTTCGTCCAACAATAGCGCGGGATTCCGAAAAATACTGACGGAGGGGAATTTTCATTTGCGAAAATCGCTGCGCTCTTTCGCAAATCTAAAATCGGCAATTCTCTTGTTTCCGTCACGATATGCAGAGCTATAAACTTCTGATTTTTTCCGACTTTTTTATTGAATTGCCGATTTTATTTTTGAACCGTACTGTTGTCTTTCACCGAGATGTTTCCGACCGTCGTAGGCTTCTGTGGGGGCAACCCTTCTGAAGAAGGGTTCTCCCACACACCCCCTTCCTAAGACTTTTGGTTTGCCCTTGCTTTGCGATTCTTTTCAACTTCTTAAGACTTTTGGTATGCCCTTGCTTTGCGGTTCTTTTCAACTTCCTAAGACTTTTGGTTTGCCCTTGCTTTGCTTTTTTTCTTTACTCTTTTTCAGCCGTATATCTGCTTAATCCTTATCCCGTTTTCTTTCAACAGCGCGGCAGCCCGTTCGGGCGGCTCACTCAGCTCCAGCGAATACCCGCACCCGCTCCCGACCGTCTTCGGCGTGGGAACTATCCTCACCCTTATCCCGTTCGCCTTTAACAGCTTTTCCGCCTTGACCGCATACGTTATCGAGGTCATGCCGATAAGATGCTTCAAAAGATCACCCCCAAAACAAATTCCCCGACTCATTATCAGTATATGCCGCAGCCCCAAAAACGTGAAAAAGCCGCCCCATCAAGGAACGGCTTGCGAATGTGCTTAAATTTTTTGCTTTGAGGGAAAAAGAAAACACTCCTCCCCGTGGGCGTTTATCACTCCCGCCGATTGCAGAAGCGAGTAGATTATCGTCGAGCCCACAAAACTCATTCCGCGCTTTTTTAAGTCGGCTGAAATTTTGTCGGAAAGCGGACTTGTCGTGCGCACGGTGTAGCTCTCGGCAAGCGTCTTCCCGCCCGTAAAGCCCCACAGATAGCTGTCAAAGCTGCCGAATTCCGCCTGTATCTCCCGAAAGACAATGCTGTTTTTCACGGCAGCGGCGATCTTCCGCCTGTTGCGGACAATACCCTTGTCCTCAGCCAAAGCCGCGAGCTTTTCTTCGTCGTATCGGCATACTATATTAATGTCGAATCCGTCAAACGCCTCGCGGAACGCCCCGCGCTTGTTGAGGATACACTCCCACGAAAGCCCCGCCTGAAAGCCTTCGAGGATCAGCAGCTCGTAAAGCGCCCTGTCGTCGTGCAGCGGCTTGCCCCACTCGTTATCGTGATACGCTATGTACGCGGGGTTGTTCATGTTGCACCAGCGGCAGCGCGGCTTGTCTGTCACGGTTTAGCCTCTCGGGTCGATGACGGTCAGGTTGTTGCCGAACTTGCAGACAAGCTTTCCGATAAGCCCCTGCCCGCAGGTGAGGTGATGATGCAGGTCGGCGGCGTTGATGTAGTATTCCTTGCCCCACGAAGCTACCTGATACATTACCGAATTCTGCGGATTGCCGCTCTTGTCGGTGAATACTCCCGTTACTGTCACATAATGGTTCTGTGTGGAGGTCTTAAGACCGAATACCAACTGATTGCGCTTCTTGACGTACATGGGGATAGCGTCCTCCTTCGAGGAAGGGCTGATGCCTATTATAACGGGGAGGTCGTTTCGTATCGAACCGCATATCTCCTTGTAGCTCGCAAGCTCGGTGATGGGTCTGCCCTGCAAGTCCTTTACGTCCTTCATGCTGTGCGCCGAGACCTTAAGAGGTATCATATTGGATTTGAAATAGGTGGTCATGATCTTGCCCGTCTTGCCGTCAAGATTGTTCATCTGGAATTTTCTGCCTATCGGATCCATGCGGTGATGAAGATTTATATAAAGGTCATTGAAGCTCTTTACATATTCGATGTAATCCTGAGCGGTTATCTGTCCGTTCTTGAAATCGTCGGTAAGGGGCGAACGGTTGCGGCTGCTCTGCCCCGCTATGTAAAGACAGATATCGCAGATAGCAACGACTCCGCAGCCCGAGGGAGAAATTATCCCGTAGTAGGGCATACCGCGGAACCATCTCTGATCGCCGCCGTAATACTTGCCGTTTTCATCGGCTACTTTTGTATATTCAGATTGTAAAGTGAGGATCTCTGTTGTATCGGAATTAAAGGTAATGGTCTGAGTATTCATATAAGCACCTCCACTATTCATTGTAGCATATTTCCGTTCAAATGTCAATAACTTGTCAGAATAATTTATTAGGATATATCAATTATTTAGCACTTATGACAAATGACCGCAGCCGTTTCGCGGGTCAAGAGCGTCCGGACCGTCTCCGCGGCGCTCATTTTGGAACATTTGTGCGGTTCTTGCGAACACAAAATCGGAATTTCACACGATTAAGTATGCAGGCTGACAGCCGAAGACCGCCCGAGATGTTCCGTGCCGTTGTGCGAATTGTGCAAAGTATATAAATTTCCGTGTTTGGATTAATGTAAACTCACGATTTTGGAACGAAATTAAATATTTTACAGAAATTTTCTTTGACAAATCCGAATTATGTGGTAAAATATATATTAGGTAATACTGTTTTTGCAGGACAGGACCCGTTTTCAACGCCTCAAAGTATTGAAACGGTCTGTCGGTATGAAAGGGGAAAAACTGAAATATGTCTGATGTAATCGCGGTAACGTCCGGAAAGGGCGGCGCCGGCAAATCCACAATAAGCGCCTGCCTGGGCTACGCGCTCGCGAAGCAGGGCGCCCGTACACTTATCATCGAGCTTGATTTCGGCATGAGATGCATGGATCTTATGCTCGGCATCGACGGCAAGATAGAAAACGATCTGGGCAACGTGCTCAAAGGCGAGATCGACGCTTACAAGGCGGCGATAGACGTTAAGCTCGCCACCAACCTTTCGGTGCTGTGCGCACCGTCCGATCCTTATATCCGCATAACAGCCGAACAGATCGAAAAGATCATGGAGGATATGAGGAAATACTTTGAGTATATCCTTATAGATACCTCGGTAGGGATAAACGGACCCGTCTTCGACGTGGTCGCCAATTCCGACCTGATACTTCTCGTTACGTCCATCGACCCGACAAGCGTCCGCGACGCGAGAATGATGTCCGACGAATTCTACAAGCGCGGCACGAAGAAGCAGCGGCTCATCATCAACAAGGCGAGCCGTAAGGTCTTCGACAACGACGGTCTTGACGACCTTGATATGATAATCGACTCGGTGGGCGTTCAGCTTATCGGAGTCGTTCCGGAGGATCCCGCCATACCGATGTCCACGGGCAAGGGGGTCGCACTCGGCTCGAACACCGAGGGCTTCGCCGCGTTCTCGAACATCGCAAGACGCATCAAGGGCGCTTCAATGCCCATCGCGGTAAAGGTCTGATCCGATGATCTGACGGCGCGGGCTTCGGGGATACTTATTAATTATTTTACGGGGTGATTTAAATTGAATATCGCATTGATAGCTCACGATACTAAGAAGGAACTCATGGTGCAGTTTTGCATAGCCTATTGCGGAGTGCTCAGCAGGAACACGCTCTGCGCGACGGGCACGACAGGCAAGCTCGTTTCCGAGGCTACGGGTCTGCCGATACAGAGATATATGAGCGGCTCTCAGGGCGGCGCACAGCAGATAGCGGCAAGGATCTCCTGCAACGAGATAGACCTTCTGCTTTTCTTCCGCGATCCCATCTCCGCCAAGCCGAACGAGCCGAACGAGGCTAATCTGTTAAGGCTCTGCGATGTACACAATATCCCTGTCGCCACGAATATCGCTACCGCCGAAGCGCTGATACACGCGCTCGACAGGGGCGACCTCGACTGGCGCAATATAGTGAATCCGAACCTCGACCGCGACGTTTAATGTCGGCGATCGGGCATTGATAATTTATATTTCTTAAAGGCAGCGACGAGGGAAAGCAGCGGTGTGTAAACCCGAACAAGCGAGGGCGAAGGTAAAAACAAGTTTTTACCAAAAACAAGTTTTTACCATGGTGAGAGCGTCCGCGGGGGGCACCGATTATGACACCCTTATCAGTCTGCGCGTGTTCAAGCGCGTGCGTTTCCTCCGCGTTAAGGAGAAGATGAGCGGCAGACGGGGGAATACTGTCTGCAATCAGGGTGGTATCACAGCTGCGGTTGTCCCTATTTTACGGGACAGCCGCGTTTTTTGGTTTATTGACCCGACGGGGTGAGGTATGAAACTTTCGGAGCTTCATGAAAATATGCTGACCGACGAGCTTATCGACAGTCTTCTGTTCGGCGGGCTTGAGTATGCGGGGCAGACCGCCGACCTTATTCTCGTGCCGGGCAGCCGCAAAGCCTGCGACTACCGCGTTCCCGCGGCGGTTGAGCTGTATCACGCGAGGAAAGCGGGCAGACTGCTTTTCAGCGGCGGAAGGGTGCAGAAGACCTCTCTCGGGGAGATGCCCGAGTATAAGTCAATGCTTATCGCGGCGGAAGGGTCGGGCGTACCCGTGTGCGATATCCTGACCGAAACGCTTGCCATGAATACGCCCGAGAATATGCGGTTTTCTGCCGAGATAATCATGCGGGAGCTTCCCTGCTGCCGAAGCATCATAATTGTCACGACGGCTTACCACATGAGGCGGGCGCTGATGCTTGCGGAGAAAATAATGCCGCAGTACGCATTTTTTTCCTGCCCCGTGCAGATGGGCAGCACGACCAAGGATAACTGGCGGCTGACGGAAAAAGGCAGGCGCACGGCTCTCGAAGAGTGCATGAAGCTTAAAAAATACGCGCAGGATAATTTGATAAATGATATGGAAATTCAATAAAATACAGGAAAGGAAAGAAAAGAATGGCACAGTTAACAGTAAAAAGACCTAACGGCACACGGGACGTCGTGCCGTCGCAGATGTACAAATGGAACACCGTCGAGGGGATAGTGAAATCTCAGGCGGAGGCTTACGGCTTCAAGGAGATACGTATCCCCACGTTCGAGGAAACGGGGCTTTTCGTGCGCTCGGTGGGCGACACTACCGACGTTGTTCAGAAAGAGATGTATTCGGTAACTGCCACCGGAGATGAAGGCTTCACCCTTCGCCCGGAGGGAACTGCCGGCACGATACGCGCTCTTATCGAGAACGGACTGCTCAACGACGGTCTGCCGCAGAAGCTCTTCTATGTGCTGTCGTGCTTCCGTCACGAGAAGCCGCAGGCGGGCAGACTGCGCGAATTCCACCAGTTCGGCGTTGAAATGGCTGGCTCTGCCGACCCCCGCGCCGATGCGGAGGTCATCTCGCTTGCCAAGTCTATCTTAGACGCGGCGGGGCTCAAAAATATTCAGCTGAACATAAATTCGATAGGCTGCCCCGAATGTCGCGCCAAGTATCAGCAGGCTTTGAAGGACTATTTCAAGCCGAATCTCGACAAGATGTGCGAGACCTGTCACGGGCGTTATGAGAAGAACCCGCTTCGACTGCTCGACTGCAAGAGTGAGGTCTGCTCGGAGATCGCAAAGGGCGCTCCCGTGATCATCGACTATCTCTGCGGCGACTGCCGCACGCACTTCGAGAGCCTGCAAAAGTATCTCAAGGCGATGGGCATTGATTTCGCGATAAATCCGAAGATCGTGCGCGGACTTGATTACTACACCAAAACGGTTTTCGAGTTCATCTCGACGGACATCGGTTCGCAGGGTACGGTCTGCGGCGGCGGACGTTATGACGGGCTTATCGAGGAGCTCGGCGGAAAGCCCACTCCCGCGCTGGGCTTCGGCATGGGTCTTGAAAGACTTATCCTCACGATGGAGAATCAGGGTGCGGATTTCGCGGAGGAAGAAAACTGCGACATTTACATCGGTTCGATGGGCGAAGCGGCGGCGGTCAAGGCGATGCAGCTTTGTCGTGAGCTTCGCGAGGACGGCGTTCGCGCCGAGTGCGATGTTGTCGGCAGAAGCGTCCGTGCGCAGATGAAGTACGCCGACAAGATCAAGGCGAAGTTCTCGGTGATGATCGGCGACAGCGAGCTTGAAAGCGGCACGGTCGAGCTTAAGGATATGCAGGCGGAGGAAAAGCCCGCCGAGCCGACGATGCTGACGCTTGACGATAATTTCAGAGGCTGTTTCAATGCCCTGCTGATAGCCAAACAGCTTGACGCGGAGGGTTTTGAATTCGGAATGGACGAATAAAAAAGATAAAAGAT
>JAILFF010000293.1 GCA_024697705.1 Ruminococcus sp. | reverse complement strand
CCCATGTATCGAGCCACCAGTAGCCCTGCGGTGTAACCTTGCCTACGCCGCCTGTCATATAGGTGTTGATCGCCTTTTCAACAGATTCCCAGCAATTCATCTGCTCATAAGGGCTCTTATTCGCGGCTTCCTTGAACTCGTCTATGAAATTCGGGTAAACGTATTCGCCCTTTTTATACGGAGTGTCGCGGCAGATCTCGCCGAGTACGCACTGTACGCCGCCCCAAACGTCGTTCCAGCAGTGAACGTAGCAGGGAGCCGCATAGTAGTCGTAATTGGGATAGATCTCTTCAAGATAAGTATGATCGCCTGTTATCTTGTAAAGCCAGGCAGCAGCCCAGCAGTAATCGTCTTCCCATTTTCCGGATTTGTAATAGCCCTTGGGACCGTCGCCGTTATCGGAAAGCTCCTTCGGGTGATCCATAGCGAATTTGAACAGCGCCTTGGCGTATTTGAGACTCTTCTGAGCGTAAGCCTTGTCGGTGTCCTTGAAGTTCAGGTAGTTAATGGCAAGAGAAGCTGCTGCGGAAGCGGCATAATCGGTCTGCGGCTTGTCGGGGGTGAGGAAGAAAGCCGCTCTGCCCATCTCGTCCATTTCGGGAGAGTTCCAGTATTTGTGATCTATGTCGCCGTCGCCCACCTGATAGCAATGGAGAACTACATCGCCGTTTTTATCGAGGAAGGTACACTTCATAAGGTAGTCGTTAAAGTGGCGGAGAATAGTCTCGATATGCTCCTGCTCGCCTATCTTCACATAAGAATCGCGGAATTCGTAATAGCCCCAGCCGACTGTCGAAGCGGAATAGTTCTCGGGCATACCGAATTCTACGTGGTCGCCCGCGTCGTGGAAGCCGCCTGCCACATCAACGCAGCCGTCGCCGTCGGGGTCGAGCAGATCTTTGTATTTGGCGATCTGAGCTTCCGTAAGGTTTACGCCTTCCCAGTCCTCGATAGGGTGAAGCGGAACCTTTGCGTCGTAGGTATGGCAGTTTCCTCTCCACTCGAAAAGGTTGTTTCCTTCTACGTCATCGCCGCACATATTGGCGTCGTAGAAATACATGGAATACTGCAAGCCTCTTGCAAAGTCGTATTCGACGCTCGATGAATTGGCAATGGCGTCTTTGATCTCGTCGGCGGCATTTACTGACGGTATGAAGGCTTGCGCCTGACCCAGTGCGAATACCGCGCCCGCGGCTGCCGAAAGCAGCCTGTTTTTCAACTTCATGTTAACTCCTCCTAAAAATGTATTCTGTAAATAACAGCGATATCCTTAAAGAAGAACGTATACTTTTGCTTCGTAAACGTTTTCAAATGCTTGCGGTCAAAACGCGGCTCTGTCCTTCCGCAGAGAAAGTGCTAAACCTGCGGAGTGCGGTTCGAGCCGCGCTTATTTGCTTTGAAGCGTTCACATAGCACAAAGACTGCACGAACTATTCGTGCAGCAAGCCGCGCATTGTTATTCAAGTATTCAAGGCGAACGGCTGAGCGATGCGCGCCTTATCCTTGTGCTTTTTGATAAAAGTATGGGTCCGCTTAATAATACTGCTGTTACAAATCAGACATTGAATGATTTGACAGTACCTGTTACGTACTTTTGAATCTCTTCGGCGTCCGCTTTTGTCAGACCGTCGCCTTTGTTGTCTACGTCGGCGTTGATCTTGCCCTGCGCCGAAACGGGGAATTTTTTCGGGTCGGCAAGATACTGCTTAACAAGCACCGCATCGAAAATGTTCACAACGCCGTCGCAGTTCGCGTCGCCGTAAACGATATTCTCCTTTGTGCTTCCCCCGCCCGTGATCGGATATGTTTTCAGATCGGGAAGCTCGTCAAGCGTGATGCAGTATTCGCTTGTGTAAACGTCAACAAGATTGTCCACCGGATTGTTCTGCTCGCTGGTCAGATAGTTCATGTACCAGGGGCAGAAGTACAGCCAGCCGGCTCTCTCATTGACAAGATTCTCAATGGACGGTATCGAATCGTTCTCTGACATCGTTACAATTTTCTGACCGTTCGTACTCTGAACAAGGCTGTAAAATGTCGCCGAAATAGCGCTTAAATTCGGCAGACCGTCCTTAGCGTTGTACTTGTCGCAGCCGATCATGTCCACCACGTCGTCGCCCGGATACCACTCCGACGCCGCGGGTGAAGTCGAGCCCGTCCAGATCCAGATAAGATTGTCAAGCCCGTAAACGTTCGTCAGCTGATCGTAAAGCAGGCGGTAGAGCTTCTTGCAGGGCTCTGCGCCCTCGGCGCCCCACCAGAACCACGCGCCCTCGGCTTCGTGAAGCGGTCTCCACATCACGGGAACGTCTGCGTCCTTAAGCTTTTTCAGTTCGCCCGCGATAAGCTTTATGTCAGCCATCAGCACTTCGTTTTCCCAGGTGCCTTCTTCAAGCGCTTTGGAAATGCTGAAGGTCGTGTATTTGTCGCTTGCCGATGCTACATAGAAAGCGGTGTCTTTGCTGCCTTTTTCGGTGGGAACGTTCCAGTGCCAGGTCATGGTGACGATGCCGTGATATTTGTTCGTCCATTCGATGGCGCGTTCGGGAGCGTCATCCCGCCATGTGGAGGAAGAGCTGTACGCAAGCAGGTCAATGCCTCGTATAGCGGGCTGCTTTCCGGTCTTTTCAAGGATATACTCAAACTCGGCTTCATTGTCCTTGATGAAAACATCGGGGCTGTTCCACGAATTGTAGTTGTGAGAGCCGCAGTATTCCTGCTGACCCGCTATGATATGCTTTCCGTACTGGTCGCGCAGATAGCTGTAAAGCCGCTTGGTGCTGTCGGAAGCATTGGGATTGGAAAGCTCCGCGGTAGGCGAGAGCTTTGTGATATTCTCGGGGGCGGGCGCTACTTTGAGATAGTCAAAATAGGTATAGCCCCAGTAGCCCTCCAGCTCAATGGTGTTCTTTCCTTTTTTAAGGAGAACGATACCGCCCGGAACTTCTCCGAAGGACTCGTTGTACGGGAAAGTAAGCTCTCCCTGATTTACGCCGTTGACGTTGAGATACTGGACTTTCTTGTTTCTGTCGCTTGGCTGACAGTAGCAGAAGGTAAGCTCATAAAGACCGTCCTCGGGAACATCGACCTGAACGCTGACGGTAGTTCCTTTCTGGTCGAGATATGAGAAACCTTTTCCCGAGTAATTCGCAAGGTCGGTATCGTCGCTCCAGTCGCCGCCGCGTTTGAGACCTTCCAAGCCGTTGGAGAAGATCTTTCCGCCCTCGGTATTGCCGTCTTCAAATTCGCAGATCTGAACATTTTCGCCTGCCGCGGTTTCGGAAAAAGAAACAACGGAAGGTACGGTCGCCGAGCAGGTCATGATCGCCGCGACGGCTGCCGACATTGCTTTCAATAAACGTTTTTTCATAAATTCGCGCCCTTTCGTAATATATTGTGCTTTATAAATACGACTTAACTTAAACCATTAAACTGCATACTTATAATATATCACGTTTTTGGGCAGATTGCAATAGTTTCTATAAAAAGTTTAAAAAAATTAATAAATAATAATAACGCCTATTGTTGATTAGTCAACATCAGTCGAATGACCTAATCTGCGGAATTATCGTTAATTTTTCATGAGGAGGATTCCTTTTGAAAAGGGATCTCCTCGAAGCTGACGGCAATTTTTATAAATATTTTAATATTGTTGCATTACGCCGGGAAAACCGAATCGGTCACATATATTTCTGAAACTCTTTGAGCTTTGATGATGTTATCGGCAGGTCTTTTTTCTTAATGATCCCCGCACCGATCATCTGTATGGCGACAGCGTCTTCCTTTGTCAGTCCGTTGCCGTTGTCAACACAGTCGGCGTTCGCGTTGCCCTGTGATGTAAGCCGGTACTTTTTCGAGCCCGAAAGAATCTGTCTTGCAAGCACGGCGTCGGCGAGATTTACCACGCCGTCGGCGTTGACGTCGCCGTAGTCGGGCTCTGCCGTCGGCTGCGGAGGAACTTCGTGGCTCGTCGAATAATAATCGCCGAGCGAGATGCCGTTGCCCTTTCTGCCGAGCTTTATCTGATGGTCAAGGCTGATGAACTTTCCGTTCTCGTCCTGCCACAGCGAGGGCTTTACGAACTCGTACTTCTCATCGTCCCACTTGCCGAAGTTGTCGTAAACAAGTCCGCCCGTATCGGAGGAATTCTCGTTGAAGCACCAGAAGGTGTGGTGGATCCGCTTTTCCTTCATGTAATCGCGCAGGAGAGTGAGCCACTGAGTGTTAGCGCCCGAGGGGTCGTTCTTATCGTCAACAAAGCCGCCCCATTCGCCCATCAGCAGCGGATAGCGCTTTTCTTCAACAAGATATGCCCACGAGTCGTACCAGTATTCCTTCAGCAGCGATTCGGTGGTAAATTCATAGCTTGTGAAATTCGGCTTTTCGCCCACAAGATGGAACCAGCTCTGCGGGTGAACGAGCGGACCGTAGTCGTGCGGAGAATATACGATCTGTTTGTTATACTTGCCGATATCGACGGGCTTATCCTTTACGCCGCGCAGGTTTCCGCCCCACCACGCGCCGAAGACCTTGCTGGGCTCGCCGTAGTGCGCGTAATCCACCGCCGGGGTAGTCCAGTCCGCGCCCCTTGCGAAGTCGGGATAACACTCGATGCCCTCGATCATGATAAGCAGATTGGGGTTCTGTTCAAGACACGCCATAGCGCCCCTTTCGGCGGCGTATTTCCAGTTATTGAGGTCCTTGGAATCGTCCCACTTGGCGAACTTGCCCTCTTCCGGCTTGCCGTGAGGCTCGTTTTTCAGGTCAATTGCGATAACGGTATCGTCATCCTTGTACTGCTCGCAGAACCATGAAAGCGCTTCGAGCCAGTCGTCCGTAGAAAACTTATCGTCATACCAAAGCGGATAGTTGTGACCCGCCGCGTTGGTGGTGGCGCAGTGGATATCCATCATTATCTTGATACCGTTTTCGCGGCACCATTCGACTGCCTTGTTCCATACGTCAAAGCTGTACATATATTCGATGGGCGTACCGTTCTCGTCGAAGGTCTTGATAAGCTCGGGATTGGTGGTGGCGTTGACTTTTATCAGCGGGTCGGGCTTTTTGTTCTTCCACTGGAGGATTATCTCGGTGGACATGGGCACACGGAGCAGGTTGAAGCCGTGGTCGGCGATAAGGTCGAGACAGTCGTGCATATTAGCCGACCAAACGCCGTCGAACACCTGACTTCCGACGTTGTAGCCGAACCAGTTTACGCCTGTCATCCAAACGGAATTTCCGTACATATCGACTACTTCGGCGTTTTCGTTTACGTGAAGCCAGTCGTCGTGGTAGGAATCGGGTGCTGATGCGGCGGCAGCTCCGAGCGCGTTATCTTCGGCGATACCCGAAGCCGAAGCAAGAACGAGCGTGCAGGCTGAGACCGCGGCAGAAACACCTGCGATCAGTTTTTTAAATTTCATAATAGTTCCCTCTCTCTTTGCTGCCTGCGGGTAAAAAAGCAGGCAGTATAATATAATGATATTATACAATATTTTCTGCTGTTTGTCAATAATTAAAATAATATTTTTACTAATTAACGAATATATTTTGTTAAATCGGCGGAATATGAAAGAATGTGACTATGTGTAGGAACAAGGGTTCGGACCGACGAAGGGCGATTTCTCAAATAATGCGTTATTTTTGCCAAATATTGCGGTTTTTTTCGTAAATGCTTGACAACAATTTTTGAGTATGATAAAATTAACATACAATATTATATTATGATTGTTGCTTTTGACCGACCGCGCATCATAATGCATTACAACAGTATCCGATTGTTCTGCCCGACGGAGCCTGCCTTTGCCCGAAACGGCTGTCATATCGGTATCTGTTATTTCGGGTGAGGCAAAGGAACGATCGTATTATTATTTCGGAGGGAATCAATTATGAGCGGAAATCTCATCAAAAAGATGTCAGCCTGTGCGCTGTGCGCCGCGCTTGCCTGTTCGACTGTATCGGGCACGGTTTATGCGGAGCCGGCTGCCGAAAGCACAACAGTAAAGTTAGGCGCTTCATCAAATAAAGCAGTCTTCTCGACCGACTTTGAGGACGGCGATGTTTCGATGTTCTCGAAGCGCGGCGACAGCGATACTTCTGTTATCAAGGCTATCGAAGACTCGAAGGCGCCGAGCGGAAGCAAGGTAATGTCGATATCGGGGCGCGACCAGAGCTGGAACGGTCCTTCTCTCGGCGTTAAAGGCATACTTGAACCGGACGTGAAGTATGATATCTCGGTAAAGGTAAAGGCTGCTTGGTACAACACCGTCTGCATCTCGCTCCAGCATACTCCGGGCGGTTCCGATCAGCCCCAGTATACAAACCTTGTAAAGGGCGTTTCGCAGGGCGATTATGTCGAGCTGAAAGCAAGCTTCTCGTACGGGGAAGAGGAAAAGGACGTTTCTATCTATATCGAAACATGGGGCGAAGCCAACGATCTTTGCGTAGATGATTTCGTCATCACCGAATCTCCCAACAACATGGATCCGAACGCGCCTTCGCTCAAAAACGTTTACGCCAATATGTTCAAGTTCGGCACGGCTACCACCGTTTCGGAAATTGCTCCGAATTCGACAAAGGCACTTGTGACCAAGCACTTCAACAGCCTTACCGCGGGCAACGAGCTGAAACCCGAGAATGTTCTTGACAGAGAAGCCTGTCTTGCTCTTGCGGAAAACGGCGACGACGAGAACCCGCAGGTAACGCTTGAAACCGCAAAGCCTATCCTTGAATTTGCCCGCAAGAACAACATCTCGATGAGAGGTCACGTTCTTGTATGGCATTCGCAGACTCCTCTTTGGTTCTTCAAGGAAAATTACGATCCCGACGGCGCGTGGGTATCTAAGGAAAAGATGCTCAAGCGTATGGAAAACTATATTAAGAACGTATTCGCAGCCATAAAGAAGGATTATTCCGATATCGACTTCTATGCGTGGGACGTTGTCAACGAGTGCTTTACCGATTACGGCGAGCCCAGAGAGGCCGGCTTCCCCGATGAATCCAACCAGTACGCTGCTTCTCCGTGGGTCAAGATCTTCGGCGATAACTCGTTCATCAAGCCCGCATTCAAGTACGCCAAGGCTTACGCTCCCAAGGGCTGCAAGCTCTACTACAACGATTACAACGAGTATATGCAGAAGAGCGACGCTATCGTTCAGCTCTGCAAAGACATCAACTCCGACGGTCATTATATCGACGGTATAGGTATGCAGTCGCATCTGAATGTTACCAACAACGGCCCCGATCCGTTCCCGAGTGTAGGAGCATACAGACAGGCTCTCGAAAAGTTCAGTAAGACCGGTCTTGACATTCAGGTCACCGAGCTCGACGCTACCGTAAACGACAAGAAGTTCGACCTTCAGGCTAAGTATTACAGCGACATTATGGACGCTCTTGTTGATTACAAGGACTATATCTCCGCAGTCGTTGTATGGGGAACCACCGACGATCTCAGCTGGAGAGCCGACCACGATCCGCTTCTCTTCAACGCGGACTACTCCGTAAAGCCCTGCTTTGAGTCCATCGTTGACGGCATTGAATATACCGATCCCAAACCCGAACACAAGTATCCCGTTGTAAAGTCCGAAGTCCAGGGCAAGCAGTTCAGACTTGCCTGGACGGCTGTTCCCGACGCTCAGGCTTACGGTCTTGCCTGCTATCAGAACGGCAAGTGGAGAGTAAAGGCTCAGGTCGATGGCAATACTACCAAGTACACCTCGCCCAAGGGCATTACTCACGGTGAATACATCTGTGTTGTATGCGCTAAGATCAACGGTTCCTGGGATACCACCAATCTCAAGAGCAGAAGGTTCGTCATTAAGATATGATTGTCCGAAGCTCGGCTCGGCTCCTATAACCAAATCGGGCAGGGAAGCCGACGATGTTAAAGCAATACGGAATTACGTTATCGGAATCGAAAAGAAGATGCCGATCAACGAGTAAAAAACAGTCGATTATTTGACCGCATTTCCCGAAGCGGCTTGAAGATCGCTTCGGGAAAAAGTCAATCGTTTAAGGAACAATTAAAGCAGGTACAGAAGTGTTCAAAAGCACAGAAGCTTGCAGAATGATAAAGCCCCTCTTTAAGCTCGGATTTATGCAGCACGCGACTTGTGAATCAAATGTGAATTCGATTTTGCGCCTCTGCTAATTCAAAACATCATTTATGAGCTATATCGTGCGTTTTTGCGTTTTTTTACCCATAGCTTTATTGTATTAATTCAGAAAACGTTTTCATGATTTTCCTTAAAAAGGGTTGACAATGTGGAAAAATTACGGTATAATTAACCTAAGAAAGAAGGTGAGCACCCATGAGAAGAAAACACAAACTTCTCAGTCTGATCATGGCTGCTGTTATGAGTGCTTCGATGCTCCCGCTGAACGCCAGCGCGGGCGAAACATTTGTACTCAGCGGCGGTGGTCAGAGAAAAAATCCCAACGGGTATCCGGGTTACAGCTATGAGATCTGGATCGACAACACGGGCGGAAGCGGTACCATGACGCTCAATGACGGCGGTGCATTTGACACGGAATGGAATTGCTCCTGCAACAGAGGCAACTTCCTTGCACGCCGCGGAAAGGATTTCGGCGAAACAGGCAAGGCGACATCGTTTGGCAATATTACCCTTGACTACGCCGCGGCCTATTCGCAGACCGGTCAGTATAGCGGCGGCGGAAACTCCCGTCTTTGTGTATACGGCTGGATGACAAATCCTCTTGTGGAGTACTACATCATTGAGGACTGGATAAACTGGTGTCCGGGTCCCGACAACAACGTATTCCCCGCCAAGAACGTAACGATCGACAATGCTGAGTACCAGATTTTCTGGATCTGGCATGAAGGTCCCACGATCAAGGGAACCAACGAGCGGTTCAAGCAGTATTTCAGTATCCGCAAGAACAAGAGAACTTCCGGTAAAATCACGGTTTCCGATCATTTCAAGGCTTGGGAAAACGCCGGAATGGATATCGGTAATCTGTACGAGGTAGCTCTTAATGTTGAGGGCTGGCAGAGCTCCGGTAAGGCAAACGTTACCAAGAACGTCGTTACAGTCGGCGGCGGATCGGACATTGATGATCCTCCGGATGATCCGCCTCCTTCGGGCTACTTGCTGAAGGACAGCTTCGAGAGCGGCGTCGGAAACTGGAGCTCCCGCGGCGGTACTACGGTAACTTCCAGCTCGATCGGTTCTTCCGGCAAGGGCGTTGCCGTTTCCGGCAGAACAAGCAACTGGAACGGCGTTTCGACCAGTCTTTCGACAAGCACCTTTAAGCCCGGTACTGCTTACAGCTTCAGCGTAATGGCTATGCAGAACGCAGCTTCTTCCGACAATATGAAGCTTACTCTTCAGTATAATCTGAACGGTACCGAAAGCTATGCAAACATTGCTGAGGCTACTGCCAAGAAGGGCGAATGGGTACAGCTGGCAAACACCAAGTATACTATCCCCTCGGGCGCGACCGACCTCGTACTTTATGTTGAGGCGGACAGCGATTCCAATGACTTCTTCATCGACGAAGCAGCCATCGCTACATCCGGCACCGTTATCTCCGGTGCAAACGCTTCCGCAGATCGTCTCGGCGACGTAAACAGCGACGGCGTAGTCAACAGCTACGATATGGTCGAGCTGATCAAGTACACCAAGGGCTCTAACAACACCATCAACAAATTAAATGCTGATGTGAACACTGACGGCAATATCGACGATAAAGACGTTGATTGTCTGAAAAAGCTGTTACAGCGCACGGCAGTTCTTGCCGATGTGCTCCCCGATCCTCCTACCGGTGGAACCGGAACGGGAACCGGTACAGGTACAGGAACCGGAACCGGTACAGGAACGACTACCAAGCCCGAACGCAAGGACGGCTATTACTACAATCTGGCTGATGTTTCCTGGATCGACCCCAACAAGCCGATGGTAGCATTCGCGTTTGACGACGGTCCTATCGCAGGCGGCGGCGAGTACAACAGCGTACAGCGTATTCAGGACGCAGTAGCAGGCGCAGGCGGTCACGCAACGTTCTTCTACTGGGGCGAGAGGATCGCGGGCAACGAGTCCGAGATCAAGCGTGCTCAGTCTCTGGGCTTTGAGATCGCAAACCACACTTGGACTCACACCGACATGAGAAACCTTGACGGCAACGGCATCAAGAACGAGATTGGCAAGTGTGCAGCCAAGCTCAAGGAGATCACAGGTCTGGATGACTTCCTTGTTCGTCCTCCTTATCTCGGCGTAAACGCAACTGTTCAGCAGAACTGCGGCTGTGCCCTCGTAAACTGCGGCATTGATTCGGGCGACTGGAATCATGCTTCCGCAAACGATATTTACAACAAGTTCATGCAGGCTGCGAACAACGGTTC
Organism: Ruminococcus sp.; assembly: GCA_024697705.1. GTDB lineage: Bacteria > Bacillota > Clostridia > Oscillospirales > Ruminococcaceae > YE71. The sequence continues at coordinate 2,811 of JAILFF010000293.1, read as the reverse complement.
TCTTAACGGCAAGGTACTCCTGATGCACGAGAATTACGGTACTACTGCCGAAGCGGTTGAAAAGCTTTGCAAGGATCTGCCGGCTAAGGGCTATCAGATCGTTTCCGTAGGCGAAATGTTCAAGGCTAAGGGTATTGATATGAAGTACGGTCAGGTTTACAACAATCTGTAATCTTCAGCAATAACATCAGACCCATCACAGCGGGCTGCCACGAAAAGGCAGCCTGCTTTTTTTGTCCTTCGGCGTGAAAAAATCATCGCTTTGATGTAACTCGTCGGAAAAGAATTATTTTTGAGGCTGTTAATTTATTTTTGCAATAAAAATGTTCGGAAAGGGGTTGCAAATTCTGTGAAAATATGCTATAATATAAATATCAGTTGTCTGTAATGTTATTAAGAACAGGAATGATGTGATCTTCAATGGATAAAAATTTGCTGCCCGAATATCACAAACACTTTGAAGCGCTTATTGATAATATGACAAAAGAAAACGGCTTCAAGCTCGACGATATTATTGTGCCGCTTGCGGAACTTTGCAAGATCTTTCGTATGTGCAGGGGCGTTACCAGCTTTTATAAAACGCCCGAGGACGAAAAGATGGGCGTAGGCGAGCATTTTGTCTGCTATGACAACGGCATTAAAGGAAAAGTTGCTTACAGCCGCAGAAAAGTGATAAAAACAATGACGATCATCGAGACCGTGATATACAGTCCCGATGACGAGCCGCCACTCGACGAGGAAGAATATGAGATGCTCGATGTGATAGTAAGGGCGCTTCAAAGCTTCGTGACGCGCAACAGGCTCGAAACACAGACCGAAAAGCTGACGTATTACGATGAAGCAGGTTATATGAACACCCGCGCTTTTATGCGGTTCATTAATCAGCGCATCGAGGATAATACTATTTACGAATATGCCGCAATGCGTATCAATCTGCATCATTTCAGTATTGTGAACCGCGAGATCGGTCGGCGGTACGGCGATATCGTTATGCGCAAATACTTCGATATAATTACGGACGCTATCGGCGATCACGGGATAATGTGCCGTATGGGCGGAGATAATTTCGTTGGCGCGGTGGGTAAAGAACAGCTTGACTCGGTGATCCATCTGCTTAAAGGAACGCCTGTTATCTATGATCTCAACAGGACGAAAAGAGTGATGATCGTTGCCGACGCGGGCGTATTTGTTATCGATGAGAGCTTCCGTTTTTCGGGCAGCGACGATGTCATGGATAAGCTGAACGCAGCGCTTCAGGAAGCTAAGTCGGGCTTTAAGGATAACATTGTCTTTTTTGACGACAGAATGATCGTTGACAAGGAAAAGAAAATGTTTATCCAGCAGTATTTTCCGAAGGCTATGAAGGACAAGGATATCAAGGTCTTCTATCAGCCGAAAGTCGATGTAAAAACGGGAGAGATCGTAGGCGCCGAAGCGCTTTGCCGTTGGTTCAGGGAAGGAGTGATTATTCCTCCGATGGATTTTATTCCCGTTCTTGAACAGGGTACCGATATCTGTGTGCTCGATTTTTATATGCTCAATGAGGTATGCGGTGATCTGCGCCGCTGGCTCGACTCGGGCAGGAAAGTCGTGCGTATCTCGGTGAACCTTTCCCGCAAGCACATGATGGATATCGACCTGCTCGAACGCATCATGGGGATTATCAGAAGGAACGATGTGCCGCCCGAGTACATCGAGATCGAGCTGACCGAAACGACAACGGACGTCGAGTTCCTTGACCTGAAACGTGTGGTAAACGCCTTGCAGCAGACGGGAGTTTACACGTCGGTCGATGACTTCGGTATGGGATATTCCTCGCTGAACCTTATCCGCGAGATACCGTGGAACGTCCTTAAGGTCGATCGCAGCTTTCTTCCCGTTGACGGCGACGACAGTAAGAGCATACGCAGCGTTATGTTCAAGTACGTTGTCGCGATGGCGAAGGAACTGGGGCTTGAATGTATCGCGGAGGGCGTTGAGACCAAGCAGCAGGTGGACATACTAAGGTCAAACAAATGCGAGATCGCTCAGGGATTCTTTTTTGACCGTCCCCTGCCCGTTGCCGATTTTGAAAAGCGTCTTGACGCGAAAGGCTACAATATCGAAGACGGAAGCCTTATCGTTTGATTTAGTAACTACAAATGAGCATTTACTTTAAGATAAAAGATTAAAGATAATAGATAAAAGATATAATACGCAACGTTGAAATATTAGTTTTAAATTTCAAACACGGGGGATTAAAATATATCTTTTATCTTTTATCTCTTATCTTTTATCTAATTTACAATCCCGAGCATTTTTTCCTGCTTCGGTAAGCCTACTGCGAACCTTAGCAGATAAAGCAGCGCACAGAACAGCACCGCCGATACGGGCAGGACTATTATAGCTTTGCCATACCCCGCGCTCTCGACAAGGCTGCCGAAAAAGGCGTTGAAGAATATGTCGAAGAATGTCGCCGTGCTGAGAACGAAGCCCGTCGCCGAGCCCGCTGCCGAAGGCGCATAGAATTTGCCTATCAGCACGACGAGCATCGGGTAGATTAACGAAAACGCAAGCCCCGACACGCCGACAAGTATCAGCCCGCCGCGTCCGAGCGCTATTCCCGCCGAATACAGCGCCGCTCCCGCCAGCGACCATATCAGCAGGCTGCGGAAAACGCCTATCCTGTAGATGAACGGCGCGAAAACAAGTCTGCCGACCGTTATCCCGCCGAAGAAGAGCGAGAGATATTTCGCGGAGTCGGCAACGCTAAGTCCGAGGTATCCGCTGCCGTAGGAGGTCAGCCAGTTCATCAGCCCGTGCTCGGCGATG
>JAILFF010000271.1 GCA_024697705.1 Ruminococcus sp. | reverse complement strand
AAATCGTGGTGCATACAGCAGCCGTGCAGCATAACGTGCCTGCCGTTAAGAAAGAAGCCATTATCCGGCATGATCTCTATTTTGCGGAAACCGAAAGAAGGCATACGATAGTCTACAATATCAGTATGATAATTGTTTTCTATTTCACGCGAAAGACCAACAAAGCAATAATAGAGCTGCGGTGAGTCTAAATCCCAAGGAATGGGTTTATCTACTTTTATTGTCTGCGTTGCTACTGCGTAGCGGAACCCGTTGCGGACGAGTACTTGTGAAAGCTGATTGTCACCGTACCGTCGATATCCGCCGAAACATACACGCCGTCGGGCTAAATTTGCGCCTGCTCGAAGCGGTTCAGCCACACGCGCCTATAAATCCCCGCACCGGAATACCAACGGGAATTCGGCGCTTTATGATAGACGCGAACCGTCAGCATATTATCCCCCGCGTGAATAAAGTCCGTTTTGTCAAGCTCGAAAGTCGTGTAGCCGTATTTCCACTCGCCCGCCTAATCCACATTTACAAAAATACGGCAGTCCATATAAACGCCATCAAAGCGCACAGAAGTTCTTCTGCCGTCGTCGGGAACGGTTATCGTGCGGCTGTACCAACCGGTGGAATCCTCGTACAGATTATTCGCGTCATATAACAGCCAATCGTGAGGAATATCTAAGGGCTGCCAGTCAGCGACCTCCTTGTAATCGCTCCCCAATGCAGCTTTGACAAACTCTCAACCGTGAGTAAGAAGTTCCATTTCTCTCATAATATTATACTCCGTTCAGAATAGTAATTATCAATAATTATAACGCATCTGTGTGCCATTTTCAAGGTAAGCTTTTGAACCGATGCAAATATATTAAACACAAAAATACAGCTGTCCGCGAAGAAACAGCTGTCTGATATTTTGTACTTATTTGCTTGTCAGATCGGTATAACGGTCGGGTCTGCGGTCGCGGAAAAGCCCCCACGCCAGTCGTGCCGTGTTAATCTCGTCAAGGTCGAATTCGGCTGTCAATACACGATCTCCCGAACGCTCCGCCGAAGCTATCACATCGCCGGTCTCGTTCGTGATGAACGATGAACCGTAGAAATCAAGCGCCGAACGCTGACCGCCGTTTTCCTCCGACGGCTCAATGGTTTCAAGCCCGTAGCGGTTAGCTGCTACGACCGGAACGATGTTTGCCGCCGAGTGACCCTGCATCGTGCGCCGCCAGTGCGGCATACTGTCGGTGTCGAGAATCGGCTCCGAACCTATCGCGGTTGGGTAGAAGATCAGCTCCGCTCCGTTCAGCGCTAATGCACGCGCAGTTTCGGGGAACCACTGATCCCAGCAGATGCCAACGCCTATCCGCCCGAAGCGCGTGTCCCACACCTTGAAGCCCGTGTCACCGGGCGTAAAGTAAAATTTTTCCTGATAAAAATGGTCGTCGGGAATGTGCGTTTTGCGGTATACCCCGAGCAGGCTGCCGTCTGCGTCGATAACAGCACAACTGTTGTATAACACGTTTCCCGAGCGCTCATAAAAGCTCACAGGGATGACGACCCCAAGCTCCGCCGCGACCTGACGGAAGTGCCTTACTGCGTCGTTTTCCTCCGTCGGCTTGGCGAAGGAATAGTAATCGTAACGACGCTCCTGACAGAAATACTGCCGCTCAAAAAGTTCCGGCAAAAGCACGATATTCGCACCGTTTTCCGCCGCCTGACGGACAAGGCGCCCTGCGTGGGCGATATTCTCCGAAACATCGCGGGTACAGTTCATCTGAACCGACGCGACAGTCACCTTACGCATATTTTCGCTCCTTTCGGTATTTGCTGGGTTATGCAGTGGATATTTCCGCCGCCCAAGATGATCTCACGCGCCGGTATCGGTACTATGCGCCTTTCGGGGCATAGCTGTCCCATAATTTGTACAGCTCGTTCGTCGCTCGCTGCATTTTCTCCGCCGAACTGCGGCAGCAGCACCGCGCCGTTCGTGAAGTAGAAGTTGACATAACTTGCCGCCAGCCGCTCGCCGACCTCGCGGACGTCCTCGCCCTCCTCGAACTCATAGCCTTCAAGATCATGCTCCGAAACGCACACGGGTACATCGGGGATAGGCAGTTTATGTACGGTTATTCCCGCGTTTTCGAGCGTTTTAAGACACGCCGCCGAAAGCGGGTACTGCGGGTCGCTTACATCGTCCGTCCACGCGAGAACTACCTCGTTCGGACGGATAAATGCGCACACATTGTCAACGTGCTCGTTCGTTTCGTCGTTGTAGATACCTCGCGGAAGCCAGATAACGCGCTTCCCGCCGAGATATTCAAGCAAAGTCTGCCCGATCTGCGCCTTAGTCAGCTGCGGATTTCGTCCGGCGCTAAGCAGACAGCTTTCGGTCGTCATAAGCGTTCCCGCGCCGTCGGAATGAATTGAGCCGCCCTCCAGCACGAAATCACGCTTGTTATAGCAGTCCAGCCCCATTCGTTCGCAGAGCGCCCCCGCAAGAGCATCGTCGCGCTCCCAATGCGCGTACAATCCATCAACTTCGCCGCCCCATGCGTTGAAGCGCCAGTCGATGCCGCGAACCTCTTTTCCGTTTGTGACAAATGTTGGCGCGGTATCACGCGCCCAAGCGTCGTCGGTGGGAGTATTTACAAGGGTGATATTTTGTACACCTGTGAGCATTTCCCGTGCAATAGGCTCGGTTTTGTCGCTGACTATCACGAACACGCGCTCGTCGCGGGCAATCTCCTTAATTATCTGCGTGAAGACAGCCTGTGCGGGCTTCGCGCCGTAGCCCCATGAACCGGGACGCTCCGGGAAAATGATGACCGTCCCCTCGTGCGGCGAAAACTCCGCGGGCATGAAAAAGCCGTCCGTGCGCGGTGTGTTAATTAACATATTTTTCCTCCGAGAATCAGCAGCAGTCGTAATTATACAGGACTTTTGAGAAATCAAGGGCTTTCAGCCTGTCGCGGGCGATAAGGAAGCAGCCCGTTCCCGCGTCGCCCCACATGATATCTATGCCCTTTTCCATACTATCACAGCTGTCAAGCTCGAAAAGCACAACGTCGCACTCTGAAAGAACGTCGTCGTTTTCGCGGGGGTCGCTCTGCGTGAACACAGGATAGCCGCCGATAAAAGCGTCACCGGTTTCGCTTGACTCGTTAAGCGCGTTATAGGTATCCTCGTCGATATCCCAAAAATTCTCAATAGGCTCGTCGGCGACCTCGTTGTAGCATTTTACGAAAACTTCGCCGTAACGATAATCACATTCGTTCGCGGGCATCTCGCACTTTCCGGGCGCGGAAAGCAGATATTCCCCGCTAAATGGCAGCATCTCCTCGTCGTCGCCGGAATACTTCGGTATCTCGCCGGGTGAAAGCAGCTTTGTTTCATCAGTGATGATGTTTTCGTGGTAGATAACGCGGAAATTATCCTGTTTCATCAAGCCCTCACCGCAGCAATCCGACGACATTCCGTACACATCGTCGCCCGCGATGAAGAACTGCAATATGCCCTTTTCGGGAAAATCGGGAATGTGCGGCAGCTGCTCGAAATTCAGCTGCGCCAAAAGCGTAAGAGGCTGACCCTCGAAGCCGTTATCTTTTGCGGTCGGATACTCCATATCCTTCGGGAAATAGGGCGTGCCGCCGATCTTGCTGTCAAAAAGTCCCGTTTCCGCCTTGACGACCGTGAATTTCACCGTAGGTTCGGGCGGCAGGAGCTCGTTTACTTTTTCCTGAATCTGTTTTATATCCATGATTTTACCTCGTATTCAACTAAGTCTGTTTTTGAAATCCTCATAGCCGAAGCGCTTCACAAGCTCGAAAGAGCCGTCGGTGTGAAGTATTCCGATATCGGGCAGCGACATTCCGTTAAAGGTGTTATTTTTCACCATAGAATATATCGCCATGTCCTCGAAGCACAGCCTGTCGCCCGCTTCAAGCGGCTGATCGAAGCTGTAATCGCCGACAATATCCCCCGCGAGACAAGTGCGTGAGGACAGCCGATAAGTGTACGTTTTTTCTCCCTCTTTACCCGAGAGATAAAGCGGCGGACGGTAGGGCATTTCAAGTACATCGGGCATATGGCAGGCGGCGGAAGCGTCCAAGATCGCCGTATCAAGCCCGTTATGAACGATATCCATAACTTCAGTTACAAGATAACCCGCATTAAGAGCGACCGCCTCGCCCGGTTCGAGATAGACCGTAACGCCGTATCTGTCCTTAAAATCGAACACTAACTTTATCAGCCGTTCGCGGTCGTAATCGTCGCGGGTTATGTGGTGTCCGCCGCCGAAATTCACCCATTTGAGCCCATGCAGATATTTGCCGAACTTGTCCTCGAAAGCCGCAAGCGTGGTTTCAAGCGCGTCGGAATTCTGCTCGCAGAGCGTGTGGAAGTGCAGTCCGTCAAGGTATTTCAGCGCTTCGGGGTCGAAATTGTCGAGCGTAACACCCAGCCGCGAACCCGCCGCGCAAGGATCGTAAATGCCGTGTTCCTGCGTGGAACATTCGGGATTTACGCGCAGACCGATGCTCACGCCTTCGCAGCTGTCCTTAAATTTGTACAGCTGCGAAGGCGAATTAAAAACTATATGGTCGGATATCTTCGTAAGCTCCTCAATCTCACTCTGCTTGAACGCCGCCGCGAAAACGTGTACCTCGCCGGGAAATTCCTCCCGCCCGAGCCGCGCTTCGTACAGACCGCTCGCCGTGCTCCCGTCGAGATACTTCGCAATTAGCGGGTAAACGGCGAACATCGAAAAAGCCTTCTGAGCCAAAAGAATCTTACACCCGGCGCGTTCCCTGACATCGCGCAGTATTTCAAGATTTTTGATAAGCCGCGCTTCGTCAAGGACATAGCAGGGAGTTTCAATTGTCCGTAAAATCGGACTAATAACATTTAACATATATCAATCGACCATCGTGGGATTTTCGTCGATTACCCACGGCAGACCGTACTTGTTGAGTGCGTCCATGTAGGGGTCGGGGTCGAATTCCTCAACGTTGAACACGCCCGGCTGCTTCCACAGACCGCTTACGACCATAGCCGTGCCGATCATCGCGGGAACGCCCGTGGTGTAGCTTATCGCCTGCGAACCGGTCTCGCGGTAGCAAGCCTGATGATCGCAGACATTATAAATGTAGAGCGTGCGCTCCTCGCCGTCCTTGATTCCCTTGAAAATGAAGCCGCTGTTGGTCTTGCCGAAGGTGCGGGGACCGAGAGATGCGGGGTCGGGCAGAAGAGCTTTCAGGAATTTTATGGGAACTATCTCATGACCCTCGAAGTTGATCGGCGTAGTCGAAAGCATACCGACATTCTGTAAGCAGTTCATATGAGTGAGGTAGCTCTGACCGAAGGTCATAAAGAAACGTATGCGCTTTACGCCGGGGATATTTTTCGCCAGCGATTCGATCTCCTCGTGGTGCAGGAGGTACATATCCTTCATACCAACGCCCGCGAAATTATACTCGCGCTTGATCTCCATCGGCTTGTTCTCTACCCAGCGACCGTTCTCCCAGTAGCTTCCGTTTGCCGATACCTCGCGGAGATTTATCTCGGGGTTGAAATTGGTAGCGAACGGATAGCCGTGATCGCCGCCGTTGCAGTCGAGGATATCTATATAATGTATCTCGTCAAAATAATGCTTCTGAGCGTAAGCGGTAAATACCTGCGTAACGCCCGGATCGAAGCCTGTGCCGAGAAGAGCCGTCAAGCCCTTTTTCTTGAACCTGTCGAAATAAGCCCACTGCCAGGAGTAATCAAAGTATGCCGTGAAGCCCTCTTCATGGCAGCGCTTTTCGTAAGCGGCACGCCAGGCGGGGTCATCGGTGTCCTCGGGCTCAAAATTTGCGGTATCGACGTAGTTTGCGCCACATTCAAGGCAGGCGTCCATGATAGTCAAGTCCTGATAGGGCAGAGCGACGTTCAGCACGGTATGGGGCTGGAACTCGTTCATAAGAGCGGTCAGCGAGCGGAAGTCGTCGGCGTCAACGGTCGCGGTGATAAGACGCGCCTTTGTCTTATCGCGGAGCTTTTCTGCGAGGTCAACGCACTTCGATTCGGTGCGGCTCGCTATGCATATCTCCGAGAAAATAGGGTTTTCGCAGCATTTGTGGATCGCAACGGTAGCAACACCGCCGCAGCCAATTACCAGTAATTTCATATCAGAATACCTCCTTGTATTTAAGAGTACATATTTTTGTACATCAATTATCGTCCTTTTTTACCTTGCCTTCTTCCTCTTCAAGCAAGTCCTCAACATATCGCGGCAGCATGAAAGCCCCCGTGTGCAGATTGGTCGTATAGTACCAAGTCTTGATATGCCGCTCCCGCCAGCGCTTGGCGTCAAGGTCGTGAAGCGGGTGATACTTCTTGCTCGCAAAGCCGAACAGCCAGTAGCCCGACGGACAGGTCGGTATATGTGCCTGATAAACGCGGCTTATCGGAAAGCTCCTGAAAGCCTTGCGGTGCATGGCGCGGCAGGCTTCCTCGTCCTCATCGAAGAACGGGCTGCCGTGCTGATATACCATAATGCCGTCGCTTTTCAGCGCTTTGTAGCAGCTGCCGTAGAACTCCTTTGTGAAGAGCCCCGCAGTGTGACCCAGCGGGTCGGTGCTGTCGTTGATGATAAGGTCGTACTCGTCGGACTTGCCGCGCAGAAAGCGCAGTCCGTCGCGGTAATGCAGCTGAACACGCGGGTCGTCGAGACCGCAGGCATTGTCGGGGAAGAACTCGCGGCAGACCTTTACGAAAAGCTCGTCGGGTTCCACCACGTCGATAGCCTCGATCTCTTTGTAGTAGCCAAGCTCACGCGCCACGCCGCCGTCGCCGCCGCCGATCACGAGAACCTTCTTCACGTTCGGGTGAACCGCCATCGGTACATGAACGATCATCTCGTCGTAGGTAAACTCGTCCTTTTCGGAGAATATCACGCTGCCGTCGGAGGTAAGGAACCGCCCGAACTCTATCGAATCAAACACATCTATACGCTGAAAATCGCTCTGACCCGAAAACAGCTGCTTTTCAACTCTTATCGACATTTTAACGTTGTCGGTGTGCATTTCGGAAAACCAAAAGTCCAAATTTTCACCTTCTTACATTATTGTGTATCCGTAAGCGCCGCTATATTGATGATAAGCGGCTCGTCGGTCTCAGTCATTCTGGCTGTTATATTTTCATCGAAGCGGAAGATGTACGGCGATTCCTCGTCCTCAAAGAACCACACCGTCACCTGTGAGAGCTTCGGGTCAACTATCCAGTATTCCCGAACGCCCTGCTCTTTATATAGTATCAGCTTTCTGTAATAATCGCTGAAACGATTGCCCGAAACTATCTCGATGATAAGCTCGGGAGCGCCGTTCATTCTTTTGTCGTCAATATTCTCGGGGCGGCAGGTAACAAAAACATCGGGAACAACGACGTTATCCTTGTCGAAACGGACTTCGTTTTCCATGAAAGCGCGGCATTTTTTCTTATGCTTTCTGAAATATTCCCGAAAAGCATACTTTAATTCAAAAGCAAGCTCCTGATGAAAAATGCTCGGTTGACCCATATCCACAACGATACAGCCGTTAATCAGCTCCGCACGAACGTCGTTATTTTCCAGATATTCGTAAAATTCCTCGTCGGTATAAGTTACCGATTGCTTAGCTTCTTCGCTCATAAGTATCACCCGCCAAAAACAGTTTACAGTGAACAGTAGATTGGAAAAACAGAATATCCGTCGCCGCAGGCGACACCTTAACTTTTCACTATTCACTGTTCACTATTCACTTTTTATTCCACCAAAACATTGAGCTTTTCAAGGCTTCCGTCCTCGGGTCCCTGCATGGAACAGCCCTTTTCCTTGGCGAAGAGGATATAGTCGATTATCTCCTTCGTCACCATCTCGCCGGGCGAAAGTATCGGTATTCCGGGCGGGTAGCACATTACGAACTCGCCGCAGATGCGCCCTGCCGTTTCGCGGATCGGGACGAGCTTCTTCTCCGAATAGAAAGCCTTCTGCGGGGTCGCCGCCACGATGGGCTGTATGTACTCGGCATTGTGGAGCTTCGAGGTCGGCTTGGAATAGAGCCGCTTGATGTCTTCGAGCGCTCCCACAAGGCGCTCTATGTCCTGTATGCGGTCGCCTATCGAGATGTACGCCAAAATATTGCCGATGTCGCCGAACTCTATCTGTATGTCGTACTCGTCGCGCAGAAGGTCGTACACCTCTATGCCCGTAAGCCCGATGTCCCGCGTGTAGACCGAGAGCTTAGTAACGTCGTAGTCATAAATGCTGCCGCCGTTCACAAGGTCCTTGCCGTAGGCGTAGTAGCCGCCGATGAAGTTTATCTCGTCACGGGCGTATTCAGCCATGTTCTTGACCTTCTCAAAGGATTCGCAGCCGCGCAGAGCAAGGTTTCTTCTCGAAATATCAAGACTCGAAAGCAGCAGATAGCTGGCACTCGTCGTCTGAGTGAGGTTGATTATCTGCTCGACATAGCGCGTATTCACGCCTTCGCCCAATAGCAGCAGTGAGCTTTGCGTAAGGCTTCCGCCCGACTTGTGCATACTTACCGCCGCCATATCCGCTCCCGCTTCCATTGCGGACACGGGCAGACTGTCATTAAAATATAGGTGCGTGCCGTGCGCTTCGTCAACGAGAGCCATCATGCCGTGCTCGTGCGCGAGCTTGACGATAGAGCGCAGGTCGGAGCAGATGCCGTAATATGTCGGGTTATTGATGAGGATAGCCGTCGCGTCGGGGTGCTTCAGGACTGCGTCCTCGACCTGCGAAAGCTCCATACCGAGCGCTATGCCGATGTGATTATCCACTTCGGGATTGACATAGACGGGCTCGGCGCCGCAAAGTACAAGGGCGTTTATAACGCTGCGATGGACGTTTCGCGGAAGGATTATCTTATCTCCCGCCTTGCACGCGGTAAGCACCATGCTCTGAACGGCTGAGGTAGTGCCGCCCACCATGAAATAGGCATGAGCCGCGCCGAAAGCGTCCGCCGCAAGCTGCTCCGCTTCGTAGATGACCGAAACGGGGTGGCAGAGATTGTCGAGCGGCTTCATCGAATTTACGTCAAGACCGACGCAGCGCTCGCCCAGAAGCTTGACAAGCTCGGGATTGCCGCGCCCGCGCTTGTGACCGGGAACGTCGAACGGGACTACCCGCTGCTTTCTGAATCTTTCAAGCGCCTCATACACGGGCGCGGAACGCTGTCTTTCAATATCCATAGGGACTTCACTCCATATCAAACAAAATGCAGGCTCAAAACACGGCACGGCAGCCGAATCCAAAACCTGCAAACAAGTCTTATTATTCCGCACATACCCTTATCGGCTGATTGCTGATTATTGACTGTATTCACATTTCAACTCACAACCCCAACCGGGGCGACAAATATAGGGATATTATATCACAAAATCCTCTGTTTGTCAATGGATATTAGGTCAAAACCATCAAATATTTAAGGATACACCGCGCAAAGATTGCAAGCAGATTGTGCGCAAAGCCGTCAGGCGGTCTTTGCGCGGTGTATCCTTAAGCATCGAAATTCACGTCTTTTGGAGCCCACCGCATTTGTATCATCGTCCGAGAGCGTTCCGAATACCTTGACATTGTGCAATTCGCATTATATTTCGGCAGATTTTTGTGAAGTTACATCAATAATTTAGTAAATAAATTTACAATTAATGTGTAATCTTGACAGATTGTAGATTTTGTGATATAATAAATGAGTTAAGATTATCAATTAACGATTTCGTTATCATATAAAGCTATAAAGAAAATTTATCAAGGGGAGGTGACGCGGGATATGAATAACAACAAGGGCGGCAGACTGTTAATTCTGTTCGTACTGCTTTATGTCGCCGTGCTGCTGCTGCTTTCACACTTCAACAAGCTTCCCGATGCCGCCGTTTCGGCAGTAGTCGTTATCCTTATCGGACTGGGCGCCGTCGGTACGCTGGTCGGACTTTTCCATTCCTTCTGCTGCTTTATGGAGGCTTTCATCTGCAAGCACAACGAGATCAGGGTCCGCAACGAAGAAATTGATTTCACCGAAGATGATATCCCAAAAAACGGCGACGGCTCTTATAAATATTACGAGGAATGTGCCGAGCCCGGCTACTTCAACAAACAGCTTTTAAAAGACATCGGCTCCGCCATCGGAAACAGCTGGAAAAATATCATCGAGACCGTAAAGTATACCTGGAGCTGCAAGTTCGACAGCTACGGATTCTGGCGCTTGATCGACTGCCTCAAAGCTCTTCTCACCATCGTCTGCGTGCTTACGTTCGGCGCGGCGATATCGGGCGTTCTGAGCCTTGCCATTCTGATGCTGTTCCTGATCCTCATACTGATCTATAAGCTGTTCGCGGCGGTCTGCATGGGCGTTGAGATACTTGATTTCAAACTCAAACACGTTTCCTACCGATGTGACAAATGCAAGGAGGAGTATTCGCTCCCCGTCTATATCTGCCCCGTCTGCGGGGTGCCGCACATGAAGCTCCGACCGACCAAATTCGGTATTTTTCACAGGAGATGCCTCTGCGGGACCGTGCTGCCCTGTACTGCCGTAACAAAGACCGCCGACAAGCAAAAGCGCTCCGACCTCACCGCCCGCTGCCCCTACTGCGGCAGATCGGACAGAGCGAAGATGTCAAGACCTCTCGGCGTGGCTCTTATCGGCGGCGTTGCTGCGGGAAAGACAACCTTCAAGACGGCGTTTCTTTATAAATTCATCAACGAAGACGCTATCCGCTACGGCTTGAAGACTTCGTTCCCCGACAAGGACACCGAGTTCCTGTTTGAAGAAGCAGAAAAGAGCTTCAAGGGTATCCGACCGATTCCCGCCACAAAGCCCGGTCAGGAATACGACGTTTCATCGTTCAATTTCTTCATCAGCAACAATAAATTCGACGTTGACAGATACGTTCACCTCTACGATATGCCCGGTGAGGTGTTCGAGACGATAAACTCAAAGGAAAGGCTTAAGCATTTCAGCTTCAGCGAGGGCGTGGTGTTCATCATCGACCCCTATTCAATGAAGTCCGTTATAGATTATTCGGACGAGCTCGGAGACATGAGCATCGGCAAAATGAACATCGACTCGCTGATGCAGGTATTTCTTGAAACTCTCGACGGCTTGCAGGGAATGAGGCGCGAGGGCGGCAAATACACGCTGCCCGTGGCGGTCGCGATAAACAAGGTCGATACGATACATCTGAAAGAGCTGCTCGGCGAACCTGCTATCAAGAAGCTCCGGAAGACAGACCCCTCATTCTACGCGAACAAATACGACGCTATGGATCTGCTCTGCCGGGCATTCCTTATCTCGAACGGCAAGAGCAATGCGGTAACGCTGCTCGACCAGAATTTCAAGTACGTGCATTTCTTCTCCTGCTCGTCTATGGGCTATATGCCGAAGGGAGCGCTCGCAAGGTTCGAGCCCGAGAACGTCGTGGCGGCGGTGCAGTGGATACTTACCCGCTCGGATTATCAGCTTTCGGCGATATGGAAGGACGAAGGCATCGGCGACATCAGCGAGACGAAGAAAAAACAGATAAAAGAGCGTATCGGCGATTACGACAAGTACATAGCCGGCGATTTCAAGATCTGAATCAATTGAGGAAACGATCATGAGTATTTCCATAAAAAGAAGACCCACACCAATAAACGAAACCAACAGCGAAGGGAGAGAAAATCAACCGATGAACGAAATTACCGAAGAGATCGTACCCGAAAACACAGGACAGGAAGTGCAGTCCCTTTCCGACGGAGATGAGGTGCTTTCCGAGCCCGTTCCCGAAAGCGCGGCAGAGACCGAAACAAACGGCACGAACGAGTTCGCGCAGCCTGCTTCCGATGAAGAAAGCGCCGATAACGCACCCGACGAACCGCCCGCAGACGAGCCCGATGACGAGTATTCCCCCGTATTAAACAGGCTCGACGAGCTGCGCGGCGACCTGCTCGGCAAGCTTGTGGAGCTTGAAGAGGATATCCACACCGTGAACGTGCAGCTTACCGCCGCGAACCGCGCAGTAGCCGTCCATGAGGAAATAGAACGCAATCTCAACAGCGAGCTTCAAAAGTACAAGAACGAATTCTACGACAAGCTCGCGTCGCCTTTCCTCATGCAGTTCATCGGGCTTTACATCGACATGACCGAAGAGCTTGACGAGCTGCGAACCGAAAAAGAGAATGCTCCCGACAGCGAGTTCCTCAAAGCCTACATAAAAAGCCTTGAATACTACGCCGATTCGGTGCGCGGTGTGCTTACGAACAACAGCGTCGAGATACGCACTCCCGCACCGGGCGACAAGTACGACTATCTCGAACACCGCATCTCAAAGACCGTACCCGCCGAAGACCCCGCTCTGCGCGACTGTATCGCTTCGGTAAAATCGAGCGCGTTCGTCTACAACGGAAAGGTTCTCCGTCCCGCAAAGGTAGCGGTCTACAAAGTTTCAGATAAAAAGATATAAGATAAAAGATAAAAGATATATTTTGCTGCTGAAAGTATTATCTTTTATCTGAAATCATTAAATATCTCTTATCTTTTATCTAACTATCTTATTTTGTTTTGGAGGTCTGTTATGTCTGAAAAATATGTATTTGGTATCGATCTCGGTACTACTTATTCCTGCATAAGCTACTTTGATGAAAACGGTCAGTGCGTTACCTGCCCCAGCGTTGAGGGCGAGACCACTATCCCCTCCGTCGTGAGAATGGAGCCCGGCACCGACCCCATCGTCGGCAACGCCGCAAAGAATACCGCTATACTCTACCCCGAAACGACTATCCAGTTCGTCAAGTCGAGGATAGGCATCGAGGCTTCGTTCAACTACGGTCCCGAGCAGAGCTACACCACCACGCCCGTCGAGGTCTCCGCAGAGATACTTAAGAAGATAGCGCACGACGGCTCGGTATATACCAATTCCGACGTTAAGCGTGTAGTCATCACCGTTCCCGCCTACTTCGGCGACGCCGAAAAACGCGCCACAAAAGAAGCGGGCGAAGCGGCCGGGCTCGATGTGCTCGGCATTATCGAGGAGCCCACGGCGGCGGCTATCTACTACGGCATGAACAAATCCGATCAGCCCGAGAACGTCATAGTCTTTGACTTAGGCGGCGGCACCTTCGACGTTACCGCTATGGAGATAAAGGAGCGCAGCTTCCGCACCATCACCACCGAAGGCGACCACGATCTGGGCGGCAAGAACTGGGACATAGCGCTTATCGACCTCGTTAAGGAAAAATTCCGCGAGGAAACGGGCTACGACGACGAGTATGACCCCGACATCGAACAAGATCTGCTCATCGCCTGCGAGGAGGCAAAGAAGATACTCACGCAGGCGGAAAGCACCGTCGTTCCCGTCAAGGTGGACAGGCAGTACAAGGCGGCTATCGAGATCACCCGCAAGGAGTTCGAGGACGCTACCTCATCCCTGCTCGACAGCGCGGTATCGCTCACCCGCAAGGTCATCGAGCGCGTTGAGGTGCCGCTCACGAAGATACTGCTCGTCGGCGGCTCGACCTATATGCCGCAGGTGAAGAAGGCTATCGAGGAGAACTTCCCGCAGCTTGAAATAAACTTCAACGAGCCGAACACGGCTGTCGCGAAGGGCGCTTCCATCTACGCTTTCATGAAGTACATTCAGGGCGTTGAGTTCAGCAGCGAGGGCATGGCGGCTGACGGTGCAGCAGCGGCTCCCGAAA
This sequence comes from Ruminococcus sp., assembly GCA_024697705.1. Lineage (GTDB taxonomy): Bacteria > Bacillota > Clostridia > Oscillospirales > Ruminococcaceae > YE71. The sequence goes on along the minus strand of JAILFF010000271.1, from coordinate 886 downwards.
TGATGACCCTTCCCGGAGAGAAGATCGAGACCTACGAGAACATCGCCACTCTTCCCGGAATAATGGGCAAGCTGCCCTCGAAGATAGTCACCATCGCGAACAAGAGTCTCGGTATACGTATGCTTTTAAACGGCGAGCTTCGGATAAACAACCTTATCATGAAGGACACCGAGCTGCCCGCTTCCGTTTCGGCGACCTACGGCACCAACGAGGACAACGCGACGAATATCCCGATAGACCTCTTCCAGGTGAACAACTACGAGCAGTATTACGACGTTGACGAGGACTTGAAGATCGGCACGGCGATGCTCGTTCTCGACGGTACACTGCCGAAGAATTCGCCTATCGAGGTAACGCTTTCGCTTGTGGAGGACGGCTGTGTTCATGTCAAGGGTCTTGACAAAACGAGAGGTGCCGTCATCGAGGCGGATATTGTCAGCGACGCGGTGGGACAGAAAAGTTAATAGTTTAGGTGCAGGCATTTCATCACCGTAAAAACAATGTTCCCGACACGAACTTCGTTCGCGCAGACAAATATATTACGTTGCGTTTACGGTAAAAACGCTGTAATTACACGGGGGTTGCGTAAACGAAATCAGTGTATTTACGGTAAAACTACGGTATACCGCGCTTTTCTCCGTAAACGCAACGTAATAATTATACTTAGGGACTTCGCTGCGTTTACGGCGGCAGCCGTTATACGTTCAAAGCTCACAACACAGACTGAAATATATAATCAAAGACACTATGAATACAATTATTATCCCGAAGAATCAGCCGTAAAAACAGCGCTGAAAGACGGCGAGCCGATTCTTGTGCTGATATCTTTTGACGGCGGACAGATAATCATGGCGCCTGCCGACGAAGCGCTCGAACACCATATACT
>JAILFF010000270.1 GCA_024697705.1 Ruminococcus sp. | reverse complement strand
TCGAAGGACCCCGTATCGGCAAGTTCACCAAGACCAAGGACGGCGAGATCAAAGTAAACGCTATTCCCGGTCACAACCTTATAATCGGCGCTCTCGGCGTATTTATCCTCTGGTTCGGCTGGTACGGCTTCAACCCCGCAGCTGCTTCCGAGGTAGGTCAGCTTGATTCTATCTTCCTTACTACTACCGTAGCACCCGCTATCGCGACTGTTACAACCATGATATTCACCTGGATCAAATACGGCAAGCCCGACGTTTCGATGTGCCTTAACGCTTCTCTCGCGGGTCTCGTTGGTATCACCGCAGGCTGCGACGTAATGGACTGCTTCGGCTCGATAATGGTCGGCATCGTTTCCGGTTTCCTCGTATGCTTCGGCGTATGGTTCCTTGATTACAAGCTTCACATCGACGACCCCGTAGGCGCTGTTGCGGTACATATGATGAACGGTATATGGGGCACCATCGCGGTAGGTCTTTTCGCTACCAAGAGCGCTCCCGGATATGCTATCCAGCTCGAATGCGGCGGCATCAAGGCTGAGGGTCTCTTCTACGGCGGCGGCTTCGAGCAGCTGGGCTTACAGCTTCTCGGTTTCGGTTCTGTTGCGGCATGGGCTGCTGTTACAATAACCGTTACATTCCTTATCATCAAGCACACACTTGGTCTCCGCGCTTCCGAGCAGGAAGAGATCATCGGTCTTGACATCACGGAGCACGGACTTGTTTCTTCGTATGCCGATTTCGCTCCCTCGATGAACGACGTATCGGTTTACGGCTACACCAAGGACGACGCCAAGAGCGTCAAGAAAGTCGGCACTCCCGAAGCTCCCAAGATCTCCGTTGAAAAGGCAGTCGAGGTCGAGAGTTATGTGGCTCCCACTCCCGGCAGCGCTCCCAAGATGACAAAGATCGTTGCGGTATTCAAAGAGCAGAAGCTCCAGGACTTCCTGGACGCTATGGAATCCATCGACATCACGGGCATCACGATATCCCACGTTCTCGGCTGCGGTATGCAGAACGGACAGAGGCACTATTATCGCGGTACCACCATCGAAATGAACCTGCTGCCCAAGGTCAAGGCTGAGATCGTTGTCTGTGCGGTTCCCGTTGCGACCGTTATCGACACGGCGCGTTCGGTACTGTACACCGGCAACTACGGCGACGGCAAGATCTTCGTTTACCCGATCGAAAACGTCGTTAAGGTTCGTACAGGCGAACAGGGCTATGACGCTTTGCAGAACTACGATGAGAAAACTCCCGCATAAAACGCGGATCCCCCTAATAAAAAAGACCATCGGCTTTCGGGCTGACGGTCTTTTTGCTGTTATGGCGCTCGGTATGAAAAGTTAACAGTGAATAGTTAAGGAGCGCCTTATGCCGCGTTTTCATAAATTAAAAATCTTTGAGCGCAGCGAACACCATAACTGTTCACTATTCACTATCAACTATTTACTGTTTAGCGCTTGTTTACGGGGTGATCGTTTAAATTATTCTATCCCGACAAAAGTATAATCCTGCGCTTCGACAGCGGCTTTTATCACATCGGCGGGAACGTCCTTGCTTAGCGTGATAACAGCGGTGTTCGCGGTATGGTCGGGAGCGGCGCTCTCTATGCCTTCGATGGCTTCGAGAGTTTTCTTTACCCTCGCTTCGCAGTGCCCGCACATCATTCCTTCGATCTTTACAGTCTTTGTCATTGCTTTTTCCTCCGTTTCGGTCTCTCCGATATTTATGCTGTCGGAGATCTTTGTTTTGATCTTTTTATCATGACTTGCGTCATGTATCTTGACTAAATTCAGCCTCAGCGCGTTCATGCAGACGCAGAAGCTCGACATCGCCATTGCCGCCGCGCCGTATGCGGGCTTCATTTCGATGCCGTACAGCCCCATTGCAAGCGGGATACATACCGCGTTGTAGAAGAACGCCCAGAACAGATTCTCATGGATATTTCTTACCACCCTGCGGCTCAGACGTATCGCGGCTGAAACGTCCGTCAGGCTGCTTTTCATGACGACGATATCGGCGGCGTCTATCGCTATGTCCGCGCCCGCGCCTATCGCTATGCCCGTATCCGCGGAGGTCAGCGCGGGAGCGTCGTTTATCCCGTCGCCCACCATGACGACTCTGCCTCGCTTTTTCAGCTCGGTGATCTTTTTCGACTTGCCGTCGGGCAGAACGCCCGCGATAACGTCGTCCACGCCCGCCTGCCTGCCAATTGCCTTTGCGGTGAGCTCGTTGTCGCCCGTCAGCATGAATACGCTTATCCCCATGCCTTTAAGCTCTTTTATCGCGGCTGCCGAGTCGCTTTTGACGGTGTCGGCAACGGCGATTATCCCGATGAAGCTGCCGCCTTTTGCAAACAGCAGCGGAGTTTTGCCCTGCGCCGAAAGCTCTCCGACGGTGCTTTCAAGCTCCTTCGGGACGGGATATTTCTGCGAGATATACCTGTAACTGCCGCCTTCGAGCATTTCTCCGTCAAGCTTGGCGGAAAGACCGTTCCCCGCAAGCGCCCTGAAATCGGCGACTTCGGGAATGTCCGTGCCTGCCGTTCTTTCGGCGATCGCCTTGGCGAGAGGGTGTTCGCTTTTGGCTTCGAGCGCCGCCGCGAGCTTAAGCAGTTCGTCCTCCGATACGCCGAAGGGGACGATATCGGTGACGGCGGGCTTGCCTTCGGTGATGGTACCCGTTTTGTCGAGTGCAGCGGTATTCGCCTTGCCGACGGCTTCAAGCGAAGCGGCGGTCTTGAAGAGGATACCGTTTTTCGCGCCGACCCCGCTGCCGACCATTATCGCTACGGGAGTGGCAAGCCCCAAAGCGCACGGACAGCTTATCACAAGCACGGAAATAGCTCTCGCGACCGCAAAGCCGAACTCCTTTCCCGCGATAAGCCACCCCGCAAGCGTAACGAGCGAAAGCCCGATGACTGCGGGGACGAATATTCCCGATACCTTATCGGCGATACGGGCGATAGGCGCTTTTGTCGCAGCCGCGTCCGAGACTGTCTTTATTATCTGCGAGAGCGTCGTGTCCTCGCCAACTCTTGTGGCGCGGCATCTGATATAGCCCGACTTATTTATGGTCGCTGCGGAGACAGCCGAGCCGATCTCCTTGTCAACGGGTATGCTCTCGCCCGTAAGCGCCGACTCGTCTACCGACGACGAGCCGAAAACCACAACGCCGTCAACGGGGATACTCCCGCCGGGTCTTACCGCGAAAATGTCGCCCGACTTAACTTCTTCGATGCCGACCTCGCGCTCCTCGTCGTTTTGCCAAAGCACGGCAGTTTTCGGCGCGAGCCTGATAAGACCTTTCAGCGCGTCGGTAGTCCTTCCCTTCGACATCGCTTCGAGCATTTTTCCGACCGTGATAAGCGTCGGTATCATCGCCGCCGACTCGAAATACAGGTTCATTCCGTATTTCATGACCGTTTCATGATCGCCGTTTCCCTGCGCAAGTATCATTATGAAAAGCTCCGCCAGCGAATACGCAAACGACGCTCCCGAACCGAGCGCTACGAGCGAATCCATGTTCGGGTGCCCGCCGAACAGCGAACCGAAGCCTTTCGTAAAGAAATCAGCGTTGAATATCATTATGACGATGGCGAGCAGCATCTCGAAAACGCCGAGAAAAACATGATTATCAAACGCCGCGGGCGCGGGGAAGCCCCACATCATGTGCCCCATCGAAAAATACATCAGCACCAAAAGCACTGCTCCCGACTTTATGAGCCGTTTTCGGAGCTTCGGGGTCTCGGTGTCTTTCAGAACATCATCATATTCCGCTCGACCGACCGTCCTGCCTTTGACCGAAGCGCCGTAGCCCGCCTTTTCGACGGCGCGGATTATCTCACTCTCGGAGGCGGTGCCTTCGACCCCCATTGAGTTGGTGAGCAGGCTGACCGCGCACCTTTCGACCCCGGGAACGGCTGAAACGGCTTTTTCTACCCTTGCGCTGCAAGCGGCGCAGCTCATTCCCGTGACATTGTATTGCTCCATTGAAGCTCCTTTCTTATTTCATGCTCTTTCGTTTTTATGTTTTCGACGCAAGAAGGATATTGCTTTGTGTGGTAATTGCGTACTCGGCGTCGGCGAATGTCTGGTGAAGCTGAATCAGATAGATATTGCCGTACTTTTCGGAATTTATGTACATATTGTAGGAGGCGTAAAGCGGAGCTGCGCCCCGATGCACATAGACGTTCTTCTCGCCGCGCCTGAGCATCTGCCAGCCGCAGCCGTAGCCCTCAACAAGGTCGAACATCTCCGTCAGCGACTGCTCGTTCAGCAGTTTTCCGTTCACAAGCGCCCTGTCGAACGCCAGCAGATCGGCGGCGCAGGAATGGATATCCCCCGCGCCGCGGCTTGTACGCGGGTCGTTGAAGCACCCTGTCGGCAGTATTTCATATATATCATAATCGTACTGCCCCTCAAATGGTGGTTCGGGAACGGTCGAGAGGTCGCCCATTTTCATGCTGCTTGTGTGCTCCATGCCGCACACGTCGAAGATGTTCTTCTGTATGTAGTCGCAGAAGCTTTCGCCCGTGACCTTTTCGACGATCATGGCAAGCAGCGTATAATTCACGTTGCTGTACTGCATCTTGCTGCCCGTCTCGAATTCGAGCCCGTTTTTATTCAGCGCCGCGATAAGCTCTTCGTCGGTGAAGCCGTCGTTGCAGTATTTTTTGAAAAGTTCAAGGTCTGTCAGTTCTTCGGTCGTGAAAAACTCGCGGCTGATACCCGACCTCATGTGCAGCAGCTGATATATTGTTATATCAGTACCCTTTTCGTATTCGGGAATGAATTTGCCGAGCTTATCGTCAAGGCTGAGCTTACCCTGTTCGCAGAGCTGCAAGACTGCCGCAGCGGTAAAGGTCTTTGTCACCGAGCCTATCTCGTAGGTGGAGTAGGCGTTCACCGGGGTAGTGCCGTCTGCTTCGGTCGAGTTTATCCCGCCGACGAACAGCACCCTATCGTCGGTCGCAAGCAGATAAGTACCTTTGATATCGGGCGACTTTGCGACCTCGTTCTTCATTATATTTACGAATTTCGCGAGCTGCTCGTCGTCGGACGTCCATATATTGGCGGAATCGTCATAACCGAGCCCCGCGATCTCGTCGCCGACGGAAATCGCGGGAGCCGCCGCAGGCTCGGTATGAGCCGTTGTAACAGCCGTTGTCGCAGCCGTAGTGACAGCCTCGGTCACCGACGTTTCGGCGGGCGGGGAGTCCGCCTCCTTCACGCTGTCGGGTTTTCCGCCGCAGCCTGTGAGCGATAATATCAGGGCAGCGAGCACCGCGGGGATTCGGTATATATTTTTCATGATGTGTTCCTTTATCTCGTTTTTTTCATTATATCACGTCGGGGGATAATTGTCAAGTTCCCGCACGCCCCCGATTATTCATATTATATCTATTGAAAATCTTTATGAGACGTATTATAATGGTATAGATAAATGAGCAATTACTTTAAGATAAAAGATTAAAGATAATAGATAAAAGATATAATACTCAACAGTGAAATATTGGTTTTAAATTTCAAACACGGGGATTAGAATATATCTTTTATCTTTTATCTCTTATCTTTTATCTTTTTTACGAATGCTCATTTAATTTATATTTCGGGGGAGAAAAAATGAAAACCAAAAATATAACAGCGCTGCTGTTCTGCTCGATACTAATGCTGATAACGGCTTCGTCGGACTCCCTGCGCGGCGTTTTCCTGCCCGGGTTCAAAACAGCTTTTTCGCTTACCGAACCGCAGGTCTCGCGGATAATCATGGTGAGCTATCTCGGGAATCTTCTGTTCCTGTCCGTCGGGGGATATCTCTCCGACAGGCTCCCGCGGAAACGATTCATCGGCGGACTTCTGATACTGTGGTGCATAGCACTCGGAAGCTATGCCCTCACCGAGAATTATTACCTGCTCCTCGCCGCAATGGTCTTCTCGATGGGCGGTTCGACGATGCTTTCCACGTCGGTCAATCTGATAACGCCGCTGATGTTCGCTTCGCCCGCGATGCTCGTCAGCATATTCAACTTCGTGCAGGGCGTCGGCATCACAGCCACGCAGAATATCGGCGGCAGATTTGCCGAGACCCTTGCCGCATGGCACACGGCTAATATCATTCTTCTCGTTCTCGCGGTGATATGCCTTGCGCTGCTTGCAAGGCTCGATCTGCCCGAACCCGAAAGGAATACCTCCGCCAAAACAAGCTATGCCGAGCTTGTCAAAAACCCTGCGACGGTGCTGCTTATACTTATCTGCGGATCCTACTTCATCGCCGAGCACGGGCTACTGCGCGTTATCGTGTCGTTCTCTTCGGCAGCTTCGCTTCTTATCTCGTTCAGTTTTTTATTGGTCTGTTCGATCGAAACTATGTTATGGTATACGGCAATTATCGCAACGAAGATGAGGCAGGCTATGCCCAGCC
>JAILFF010000220.1 GCA_024697705.1 Ruminococcus sp. | reverse complement strand
GCGCAGGCGGATTCCGTCTGCGCCGAATTGGGGCTGTCGTGCTTGCGGCGGTCACGCTTCCATATCCGATAGGCGTTTTTTCCGTCCATTCCGATAACCGGACACACCGCCGCCATCAGCAGCGCCGTGAGCCGCGACGGGATAAAGTTCAGCACATCGTCGAGCTTCGCCGCGAAAAAACCGAGATCGGCGTAGCGCTCGTTTTTGTAGCCTATCATCGAATCCATTGTGTTCACGGCTTTGTAGAAGAAAGCGCCCGCCGCGCCGCCGAGACCCATGAAGAAAAGCGGAGCCGTCACGCCGTCGGAGGTGTTCTCAGCGACGGTCTCGACTGCGGCTCTTACTATGCCGTCGCCGTCAAGCACTGCGGTGTCGCGCCCGACTATCATTGAAACCGCCGCCCGCGCTTTTTCGGTATCGCCGCTTTCAGCCGCACGGCAGACCTTCATGCTCTCGTCGCGGAGATTCCTTGCCGCCAGCATATAGCAGCACAGAACGCTTTCGGCAGCCACCCCGAGCGCGGTGTGCAGCTTGTAGCAAAGAAGAAGCAACAGCGACGTAATTACCGTGGAAATCGCGATAACCGAAAGCGCCAGAAAAACGCCGCCCGCTTTCAAATACCTAAAGCGCTTTCGCACAAAGCCTTCCATGTGCTTTATCAGATTACCGATCGCACGGATAGGGTGCGGTATGTTGTAGGGGTCGCCGATTATCGCATCAAGCAGAAAGCCGATGATCAGCGGGAGTATGGGTATCAGATATTTCATATTTTCTCCGTATCGGTTATTTTTTCTCCGTCAAATTCGCAGCGGTAGCCGTGACCGTTCAGGCATTGCCGGTCGAAGTAATCTCTGTGCGGGACGGCAAGGCGGCTCAATATCGACATTATCGTTCCGCCGTGTACCACGAAAGCGGCTGACTCCGCGCTGCCATATTTATCCATTATCTGTAAGAAGCCGCCGCAGCACCTTTCGCGGAAACCTTCGGGCGATTCGCCGTTAGGGAAGGGAAGCGTTCCGCCGCTGTCTATCCATTTCTGATAGCGCTCGTCGCCGTTCAGCTCTGCGTAGTTTTTTTTCTCGAAATCCCCGAAATCACATTCGCGCAGGGCTTCACAGATAACAGGCACCTGTCCGGGAAATAGCAGCTCCGCGGTCTCGGTGCAGCGCTTCATCGGGCTGCAAACAAGCAGCTCGCAGTGCGGCAGACTTAGGGAGTTCAGCTGTTCGATCCCCTCGCGGCAGAGGGATTCGTCAGTCCTGCCAATATAGCGTTTTTCGAGGTTTCCGGCAGTCATTCCGTGTCGCAGAAAGATTATCCTCACGGCAGTTCCCCCTTTATCGCGGTCGGTATGCCGCACACCATGCGTATCACGGTATTGGCGTTTGCCGCGATGATACACCCGCAGCGCCCGCAGTTTTCCCGCCATATCCGCTCGTCCTTGTCGATCGGGACTATGCCGCAGCCTACCTCGTCCATTATAATTGCGGTCGGTTTGTCATTTGAGCAAAGGTTTTCCGTGAACGTCACAGGGTCGAAGCCGTCGTTCATCAATCTTCTGACAAGCTTATGATAATCGACGATCACCTCAGAATCCATAAGCGCTTCGTATGAGGCTTTACCGCCGTCGGAAAAGTCTGTCATGCCGAGACATTCGGCGGCAAAGAGGCGTTTTCCCTGAGCCGTTCCACCTATTATGAATATCATGCTAAAGCCCCCGTTATCAGCTTGGTAAGTACAAACGCGGTCAGGTACCATATCTCGCAAAGCTGCTGGAACCAGCCGCAGACGTCGCCCGTATATCCGCCGAAATTCTTGTACGCGGTGTGTCGGCAGCAGAACAACACAGCAGCGCAGACCGCAAGGCAGACTGCTCCGCGAACCGGGAACAGCACGACCGCCGCCGTCCCCGCGCTCACAATGAAAAAAATCTCCATAGCTGCTGTGAAATTTTTGTGCGAGGGCTGAACAAAGCTTTGCAAAGTGCCCTCCTTTTTCGCCGCCTTGAAGCAGACAGCCGAAAGTCCGCTCAAAGCCCGTGAGATAACATATCCGCAGGCGACAGCCGCCGTTTCCTTTACGCCGTGGATCCCTGTGAAAAGCGCCGTCTGCAAAATGAGATACATAAAGACCCTCATCACAGCGAACGAACCGATATGCGGGTCGGAGAGTATCTCCAGCCGTTTTTCCTTTTCCGCATACGAAGAAAGCGCGTCGGTGACGTCGCAGAAGCCGTCAAGATGTATACCGCCCGTGACAAGCACAGGCAGAAACACCGCCGCTGCGGCAAAGATCAACTGATTAGCGTTCAGTATTTCGCAAATGACCCGCAGCAGTATCAGCAGTCCGCCGCAGACGGCTCCGATCAGCGGGAAGAATCCCAAAGAATATCTGCGGTTTTCTTCTTTCCACTCCACCTGCGGCACGGGTATGCGCGAATACATTAAAAACGCGGAAATTAGCGACTTAAGCACGGCAGTTCTCCCTTCAAAACTACGGGTATTCCGAAAACACATTCTATAACGTTGTCGGCAAATGCGGCAATGCCGCTGTTTATCTTTCCGATCTCGCCGATGTAGGCGGCGGTGCCTTCCTCGTAGGTGATGCCGTCCGAACCTACCCGAACGGAGACTATCACAAGCTCACGCACTCTGCCGGCCAGCCGATGAAGATCTTTTACGATCTTTTCGGCGGGATAACTTATGCTTTCACCGGAGAACATCTCGTTCGCGCAGAGGTTGCCGATACATTCAAGCAGCACGGCGCAGTCCTCTGGCAGAGGTGTTTGCCCGATGTCGGTATATCTTTCGACCGTCTCGAAGCCTTTGTTTTTCCGTTGTTCCTTGTGCCTTTCGATAATGGCGCGGGCGTCATCGCCGTAGGGCTGCATGGTGGCGAGGTATATCTTTTTCCCGCCGAAACGGGAGATGATGCTTTCGGCAAGCGAGGATTTCCCGCATTTCGATCCGCCGATTATCAGCACAGTCATTTCTGCTCCACGTACCTTTCTATCGAAGTTTCGCCGAACCGACGGGCGTTTCTGTAAAGACCGAGAGCGCCGTCGAGCAGCGAAACATAGAGTGCCGCCCCCGTGCCTTCTCCGAGACGAAGCCCCGCGTTTATCACAGGCGAATTACCGCACAGTCTGAGCAGACCCTCTGCGGCAGGCTCGTTCGAGCAGTGGCTCGCGAGCATATACTCCGTACACAAAGGCTCGATTCCGCAGGCAATGGCGGCAGCGGCAGCGGATATCACGCCGTCGATCAAAACAGGCATTTTGTAATACGCTCCGCCGAGAAAAAGCCCGGTCATTCCGGCTATCTCAAAGCCGCCGAGCTTTCGCAGAACTTCCGCGGGGTCGCTGCGGTCGGGGCGGTTTATCTCAATGGCGCGTTTTACGGCGGCAGTCTTGTGCCGAAGTCCTTCCGAAGACAGCCCCGCACCTCTTCCCGTGACGCTCTCCGGCGGCAGACCGAGCAGCACGGAGGCTATTGCGGCGGCAGAGGTGGTGTTGCCTATCCCCATTTCGCCCGTGACTATGAGTTTAGTTCCGCTTTCATGAAGCACTTTAACTATGTCCATTCCCGCAGTAATTGCAAAGCAGAGCTGTTCCTTCGTCATTGCCGCGCCGCGGGTGATGTTCCGAGTACCGCGGGCGGTCTTTTTATTTATGATCTTTTCGCTGCGGGCGTCGTTTGCCATGCCGATATCCACCGCGATAACGTCAATACCGTAAATATCGGCAATAGCGTTGATATTCGCCCTGCCCTCCGCGATATCCGCTGCACATTCCGCTGTCACTTCGCTGCCGCATTGTGTAACGCCCTCAGCCACCACACCGTGATCGGCGCACATAACGACAGCCGTGCGGGGTGTGATAACGACGTCGGGGGTTCCCTGAACGGCTGCAATCTTCTTGACCGCTTCCTCCAGAGCGCCGAAGCTTCCGAGCGGCTTTGCTATGCTGTCCCAGCGTTCCGCGGCGGCATGATATGCTGCTTTGTCGGGCGGGGAGATGTGTTTAATCCTGTCCATGCTTTTCTCCGTATGTTATGCACTTTTTTACGAACCGTTCAGCCGCCGTCCTGTCAGCGTACAGATAGATATGAGGAAAACCCGCGTAAAGTGTATCGCCGTGATGACAGCAGTCATACCTCGCGCCGTTTGTCTTTTCGGCGGTGAATCCGTCCCCGCAGTTTGTGCTTTCCCAGTAGTGGAATTCGTGGGCTTTGAGGGTGTCGCCGCTTTCGCAGATAAGCCCGTCGCCTTTTGCCGTCATCGTGAAATATCCGAATCTTTGCAGGCGTTCCGTTTTGAAGACCTTACCGCTTATCACGCCCGCCATTTTACAGCTTTTTTCTCCGTCGGAAAGCTCTTCGTGCAGATACATGAATCCCCCGCATTCGGCGATGGTCGGCATACCCGAAAGGATATGCTCTCTTACGCTTTTGAGCATGGAAGTGTTTGCGGAAAGCTCTGCCGCGTAAAGTTCGGGATAGCCGCCGCTCAGAATAAGCCCGTCCGCTTCGGGGAGAGCGCTGTCGGCAAGCGGCGAGAACCATTCAATTCGGCAGCTCATGTCTTCAAGAAGCTCGATGCTCTCTTGATAGATAAAGCAGAAAGCCTTGTCTTTTGCCACGGCGATAACGGGTCGGCGGCTGAATGATATATCTTTCGGAGCGGACTTTTGCATATACTCGGGTGCTTGCAGAGCGGTCAGCTTGTCGATAAGAATAAATTCCCCCGCAAGCTTCCCGAGACCGTCGAGCTTTTCGCGAAGCCGCTCTGTTTCCTCCGCTGTCACAAGTCCGAGGTGTCGGCTTTCAAAGACAAATTCGTTCTTAGGAAGACAGCCGAAATATTCCGTGTCAAGCTCTTCGCATAGCCTTTGCGCGAGAGGAATAAGCTTCGTCGGCAGCCTGTTGAAGATAAACCCCGCGATATTATTGGGCTTTCGGTAGCCGAGAAAACCGCTCATGACAGCGCCTATCGAATCGCTCATGCCGTTGCAGCCTATCACGATAACAACGGGCGTATCGGTCGCCAGCGAAAGCGAATAAGCCGAGCCCGCGCCGCCGTCGTAAAAGCCCATAACGCCCTCGATGACCGTCGTGCCGCGTGAATATCTGCCGAGCAGTCCGCGCAGAGTTTCATCATTGCAGAAAAAGCCGTCAAGATTGTGCGATGGAAGACCGAGCACGCTGCGGTGGAACATCGGGTCGATGTAATCGGGACCGCATTTGAAGGCGGCGGTGTCAATGCCGCGTGCTTTCAGCGCCGCAAGCACAGCGCAGGTGACTGTGGTCTTTCCGCAGCCGCTTGACGTTCCCGCGATCAAAAATCTGTTTGTATTCATTTAAGCTTTCCTCTGATGATGAATATCGGGTTCTGCGCTTTGAACATGGTGTGTCCTCCCGCCCGTCGGGTCTCCGTAACGGCAAGCTGCGTTATGGTGTGATGCCCGCCGTATTCCTCAAAGGCAGCCGCGGCGAGTCCGAGCGTTTCCACCGACACCGCAGAAACGCAGATATCCGCGCTTTCGTTTCTTTCGCGGACAAGCCCGAAAACCTCTTTGATACTGCCCGAACCTCCGCCGATAAAAACCTTGTCGGGCGCGGGAATCTCTTCCGGAAGATCGGGCAGCTCCGATTCGTAGGTGAAAATATTGTCGCAGCCGAAGCACTTTGCGTTTTCCTCCGTGAGCCTTACGGCTTCCGCTTTCTTGTCGAAGGAATACACCCGCCCGTCGGGGCAGCGGAAAGCCATTTCCACCGATATCGAGCCCGTTCCGCAGCCGATGTCCCAGCACACCGAGCCTTTTTCGATGTCAAGCCCCGAAACGATGTTCCCCCTGACGGCTGATTTTGTCATGGGGATTTCGCCGCGGACGAAGCTCTCGTCGCCGATACACGAGGGAATATGCCGCAGATAAGCGCCGTTCACCGCCGCAAGGCAGCACAGCTTGTCAGTATCATTGCCGCAAAGCTCTGCCGCTATGCCTGCGGTGATCTTTTCGTCCGCGTAGCCGAGCCGTTCGCCGATGTAGATCTGCACATCGGGCATACCGTATTCGCACAGCCTGCGGCAGACGTCTGCGGCGGTGACGCTTCCTCCCAGCAGGAAGAAGCACTTTTCGTTCATGCGGACGTTCACCGCGATATTTCCGTCGCGTCCGTGCAGAGAGATATGTTTCATATTTTCGTAAGATATCCCGGCTTTAGCGCAGAGATAAGCCGCCGACGATATGCCGCATATCGTTTCGGTGTCATACTCTGCAAGCGCTTGGCGGAGCTTTGCCGCGCCGCTGAAAAATCCCGTGTCTCCCGAAAGCAGTATTGCCGCCGCGCCGCAGTTCTCACGGGTTAAAATATCACATATATCCTGCGGAAGATAGGCGCATACTTTCCGCTTGTCCATATCCGCAAAGGGCTTAAGCATACGCTCCGCGCCGATAAGCAGTTCGGAAGAATCTATCGCTTCTCTTGCTTCTGACGTGAGCGTCCTGCCGCCGTCCATGCCCGTTCCGATAAGATACACTTTCATATAATCATATCCCTCCGCCGGAGCAGCTCGCTTTTTATCTCGCTAAGCGTTGCCCCGTCTTCGTTTGCCCTTGTAAGGGTCAGCAGCATTGCGCCGTATTTTTCGGCGGCTTCGGCTTTTTCGGGATACCCTCCGGTTATGCCGCTTTCCTTCGTGACAAGAATCTTCGCGTGAGCCGCTGCAAGGTGCCGCAGATTTTCCTCCACGGAAAAAGGACCCTTCCCGCAGATGACTTTTGCTTTGTCAAACCCCAGACTTTCGCAGTATTCCTCAATGCCCTCCGCGGGAAGCACCCGCACCCATATCCTTTCGCGGGCGTTTTTCACCGCCGCAAGCTCGGGGAGAGCCTTGCTGCCGAGCGTACAGAGAATATTCCCGTCATGCCGACCGAGTATTTCCACAAGCTGTTCCATACTGTCCGCCGTCACACCGCGCACGGGCACGTTTTCCCGAAGCAGCCTGCGGCATGGGATATTTTCCTCCTTGCAGGCTTCGATGATATTCGCCGTTGCTTCGCGGGCATATGGGTGGGTGGCGTCAACGGCAAAATTGCAGCCGCTTTCCGCGATGAGCCCGCGCATAGCGCCGCAGTCGAGCTTTCCCGAATGTACCGTCACCCCCTGCGGCAGCAGCGAAGCGCCGTATTCCGTAGTGACCGAGACCTCGCAGATTATGCCGTTATCGCGGCAAAATTCGGCAAGCAGCCGCCCTTCGGTGGTGCCGCCGAAGATCAGGGCTTTGAGCTCACTCATTGCGGTAACCTCTCGAAGTGACCATTTTTCCGTTTATCAGCGAGGTTTCGGAATTTCCTATAAATACCGTTGTGAACATATCCGTCTGAGTTTCGCGCAGCTCCGCAAGGGTCATGGTTCTCGCCTCCTGACCCTCTCTGCCGATGAGCCGCGTAATGCCGCAGACCGTGTCGGCGGGGCGGTATTCAAGAAAAATATCGCAGGCGCGTTTAAGATAGTCGGCACGGTTCTTCGAGGATGGATTGTAAAGCACCGTCACCATGTCTGCTTGTGCCGCGCAGCGAAGCCGGTTTTCGATCTTTTCGCGGGGCGTTAGCAGGTCGGAAAGGCTTATGATGACCGCATCATTTGTGAGCGGAGCGCCCAGCAGCGCACCTCCGCTGAAAGCCGCCGACACCCCCGGGACGACCGTTATCTCAACCTCGGGGAAATCCGCGCCGAGCTCAATGGCAAGCCCTGCCATGCCGTAGAGCTCGGGGTCGCCGCTGCAAACGAGCGACACGGTCTGCTCCCTTGCCTTTTCAAGCGCGATAATAACGCGCTCCCTCTCGCGGCGCATACCCGTGGAAAGATATTCCTTTTCGGGGAAAATGTCCTTTAGCAGCTTGATATAGGTGTCGTAACCCACGATCAGCGTGCTTTCGAGCAGGGCACTTCGGGCGTCAAGGGTCATACCGCCGCTGTTTCCCGCGCCGAAACCCACGATGTTCAGCTTCATAATATCTTCCTTTCAAAATCAAGAAACACGGGTTTTTCGGCGGCTGCTGCGGTAACGCCGTTTTGCGCGAACTTGCTCATGATGAGCGCTCCGCCGCTGTGCAGAACGGCGCTTCGTTCGCACACGTTGTCAACGCCCGTGACGTTTTTCACAAACTCGGAGTAAGAAAAATCTCCGTCAGCTGACGCAAGCTCCTCCGCTGTATAATAATACAGCGTCACGCCGAGAGCGTCGCAATATTCCAAAAGACCTTTTTCTTCACGTTTTATATCTATGGTGGCGGCGGCACATATCGTTTCGGGCGGAATGGCTGCATTTTTCAGCGCCTTTGTCACTGTCAGGGAAATAACCTCCGCCGAAGCGTCCTTCCTGCACCCCACGCCAAGAATCACGTTTTTAGGCAGAAGGGTGAGCGTGACGGCAAAGGGTCGGCAGTGAGTGTCTCTGCCGATGTATATACCGCACCGACATTCCTCCGCTTTTTCGGTGCGGAAAGTATCACGGGGAACGTTTGCTGTTTCGTATTCGCTTATCAAGCCGATTTTTTCTCCGTCAAGCACGGCGGCGGCGATGCGCTTTGCGGCTTCAAAATCCGTCACGATGAGCCCGTTAGCCGCTGCGAAGCTGTCGGGAGAAAACAGCCCGCCGATGTCCGTAGCCGTCGTGATGACCGCCTGCGAGCCGAGCTTTTCCGCAAGAAGCCGCGACAATTCGTTGGCTTTGCCGATGTGCCCCGAGAGTATGGGAATTACGAATTTTCCGCAGTCGTCAATCACGATAACGGCGGGGTCGGTTATCTTCGAGCGCAGCAGCGGCGCAATGCTCCTTACCGCGATACCGCAGGCGCAGACGAATATAAGCGCGTCGGAGCTGTCCCATATCTTTTCGACAGTACCTCCGGTGCCGCCGCTGAGTTTATCAAAGTCAGCCGCATCGCCGTCACTGTGAGAGGACAGGCAGCAACGGCAGACCTCAAAGCCCGTCAGCGTCTTTTTTATTTCCGCGGAAAGCCGCCTGCCTTTTTCCGTAAGCGAAATGACAGCTATCTTCATTTTTCCTTCGCCTTTCTGAAACCGGTCTCAAACACGGGGTCGTAAAGCTTTGAAAGCTCGTAGCCGCTGTCCAAAAAATCTCCCACAAGAATAAGAGCGGTCTTTTTTATGCCGTTTATTTCGGCTGTCTCCGCAAGCTCTGAGACCGTGCATCGGCAGACCTTCTCGTCAGCCCATGTCGCCTTATAAACGATAGCCGCGGGGGAATCGGGCTTCCAGCCGCCGTTAATCAGCCTTTCGGAAAGCTCACCCAACATTCCCGCGCTTAGGAATATCGCCATCGAAGCGCGGTGAGCCGAAAGGCTCTCTATGCTTTCCGTCGGCGGAACGGGCGTGCGCCCCTCCATGCGGGTGAGAATCACGGTCTGCGATACCCCCGGCAGAGTGTATTCTGCACGAAGAGCCGCCGCTGCCCCGCAGAAAGAGCTTACTCCCGGGCAGACGTCGCAGCCTATCCCCAGCGCTTCAAGGCGGTCGATCTGCTCGCGTATCGCGCCGAATATGCTTGGGTCTCCCGTGTGGAGCCTTACGGTGTCCTTTCCTTCGGACTCGGCTTTCTGCATGACAGCGATCACTTCGTCAAGGGTCATATATGCGCTGTTATGTATCTCGCAGTCTTTTTTTGCGTAATCAAGCAGCTCGGCGGAAACCAGTGACCCCGCGTAGATCACCACGTCGGCGTTTTCGATAAGCCGCTTTCCGCGAAGAGTTATCAGATCGGCAGCGCCGCAGCCCGCACCCACAAAATGAACCATATCATTCCTCCGAAATGTATTTCAAAAGTTCGTCGGCGTGTTCCGTTTTGAAAAGCATACCGTGCTTTTTCGAGAACGAGAAAGCCCCGGTGACGACCTCTCCTTTGACCCGCGCATCAATATAATAAGCTATCCGCTCCGAAAGCGCAGAAAGCAGCGGCTCGGCGCAGTTTGCTTCGTAAAGAATATCAAGCGCGGCGTCAACGGTGGCACATTCGGGCAGGCGGGCAAGAACTTTGCTGTCAATTCCGGCAAGCACTCCGCAAGCCATAAGCGTTTCCATGCGACCGTCGGCATAGGCAGAGTGGGTGTTCATTATCCCCGAGCCGAGCTTCACGAGTTTTCCGATATGTCCGATAAGCAAAATCCCATTGAACCCCAGCGATACGCCGATATCGAGCGCTTCGCCGATGAAATTGCTGCACATAACGGTACGCGCCGACAATTCGCCCGCTTTGAGCTTCACGAGCTCCTCGCTGTAATTGCCGACCGTCAGCAGAAGATATTGATTGCCCGCGGCTTTTCGCATATTCGCTTCGGTGCGGATAGTTTCTATGACAGCCGAATTGCTCATGGGTTCGATTATGCCGGTCGTTCCTATAATGGAAATGCCGCCGACGATACCCATTCGCGGGTTGAAGGTCTTTGCCGCCAACTCTTTTCCGGCGGGTGCTGAAATTGTCACTCGGAATCCTCCGTGATAATCGTAGGCGCGTGCGACATCTTCGAGAGCTTCGGTTATCATTTTTCTCGGCACGGAATTAATTGCGGCAGCGCCGACAGGCTGATCGAGCCCCGGCTTTGTGACAGTGCCTATCCCTTCGCCGCCGATGATCTCGACGCCGTTTTCCGACAGGGTAAGCTCGGCAAAAATCTTTATCCCGTTGGTTACATCGGGGTCGTCGCCGCTGTCCTTGACTATCGAACAACGGGCTTCATTCGGACTGAAATATTGGTCGGTGACACCCGGTTCAAGCGTAGTACCCGAAGGAGTGACGAGCCTGACCGTGTTCACCTGCCTGCCGCCGAGCAGCATTTGCGCACAGGCTTTTGCCGCAGCAGCAGCGCATGAGCCCGTAGTATAACCGCATCTTAGCTTTTTTGTCCCGCTGTAAATGTACCTTTCGTTTATGGATAACACCTTCTTTGCCGATCATATTATGACAGCACCTTTCCGGGATTTTATGCGGATTTCTGACGATCTTCCCACGAAAGCGCAGATATACTTGAATTATTTTCGATCTTACCCGGATCGCGGCAGAGTATGCTTTTGACAATATAATTATATCACTTTTTTCAATATAAATCAAGGTGATTTGCGCAAGTTTTCTTGTTTTCTTTACAAATCGGAGCACTTAACGGGAGATTGCCGATATTTGCACGCAGCGCTCAAGTTATTCCAAATGCTTATATGTTTAATTTCTTTGGTGTCGAAGCTGTCATACCTCTATACTGTTTCTTTGCTGAATTAACAGAGGTGAAAATAAAACCGTCAAGGATTCAATAAAATCACAAGAAATTACAAGAAATAATGTATTAAATGTTACAGCAAATATTGACATTCAGATAAGCAGAAGAGGATTGGAAGATACTCTGAATTATGCTTCAAGACATAATGATTCGGCAACTATGGATATGCTGTATCACTTGAATGATATAATTAAAAATTCTGCGTATCTTGACACTAAGATTTCTGAGGAAAACAACAAGAACAAAGCACATAATTCTGTTTTCATGCATAATCTTTACAGCATAGTAAAGAGAGATGAAAAGTATTACCTTGCAAAAATAGCAGTTGAAGAATTTATCGCTGAAAAAGACAAGACTGGCTTGCGTTTTTATAATTTACAGAGTATAAAAATAGAACCATCGAGGCACTTAACGTTCGGCGAAATAAATCAAAATCGCTTAGCATTATCAGTCCTCAATGGCTCCGATATTAGTATATCACAATTACGAGAGCTTGTCAAGACCTATGATAAAAATTTCTATGAAAATGAACAGGCTGTCGGCAGACCGGAACGCCTTGACGAAATAGCAGTCGATACCGCGGTCAGCAAGGCGATTAATGAAGCACAGCAGGCGGAGGAAGAAAAAGAAATGACAGGCTTGTTTAGCATCGAGCAGAACGGTGAGGTGCGTTATTACAAGACCGACAGCATGGCGAACGATCTGCTGAAAACCGCTCGCAGCAGCCAACACGCTTTTATAGACCTTTCGGAAATGGGTACACGCATAAGCGA
>JAILFF010000212.1 GCA_024697705.1 Ruminococcus sp. | reverse complement strand
AGAACGCGCTTACTGTCTTGTGCCGGACTTGTAGGAATCGATCATCTTCTTGCTGATGGGGGCAGAACGCCGGGCGTAGCGCTCCCCCGTGCGGACGTAGGAAAAGTCGGTGGAAAGCCCTGTTTTCAGCTTGATTTCGAGCTTCATGCTGTTTCGGTTCATCGGAACCACGTCTATCCTGTCAATGATGGTGCGGGCAAGCTCGTCAACCTTCCCGCAGGTCATGTCGCCATTGGGACAGTACATGGTGTTAAAATATTCTTCTATCTTTTTGAGCTCGCGGACGTAATCCACCTTTTCGGCAGCGTTCTTTTCAAGCTCAGCGATGTCCTCCTCCAGCTGAGAGATAAGCACGTTTGCTCCGTCGTTGCGCTTTTTGAATTCTTCGCGGTTGATGATATCCTCGGTGTAAAGGTCGAGCAGCTTTTCACGCTTTGCTTTCTCCTTTTCAAGTTTTGCTTTCATATCGTTTATCTGCTTCTGTGTGTTTTCCTCGGCAGCGGTCTCCTTGTATATCTTCAGGAAGTCGCTGACGTACTCCTCGATGTTTTCCGCAACAAGCTTGAAATGGTCGGAGAGCATAAGATACAGGTCTTTCTCCATTATCGAGAAGGACGAGCACGCTTTCGCCCCCGAACGCTTTTTCTCCGAGCATATCCACTGATAGATCGGCTCGCCCTTCTCCACCGAGTTGGAGTAGCTCGTGCGCCAGTAGGGAACATCATGCGCCCGGCACCATATTTTCCCCGTGAAAACGCTCTTGTCCTTGAAGGAGCGGGTGCGGCTTTTTATCGCCTGACTGCGTTCGCGAAATATCTCGTTGCACTTTTCCCAAATCTCCTCGGTGACGATGGCGGGGACGGTCTCGCCCGATTCATCCTTGTACATGACCCACTCGTCCTCGGGCAGAAAGCGCTGTTCGCGGGTGCGGTAGTCGGTGACCTTGACCTTGTTGCCGCAGTACCAGCCCTTGTACTTGGGATTCTGTATGATGCCGTTTATCGTGTTGTGGTGTATCTGCGTACCGTTTCGCCCGCGGTAGCCTTTGTCGAACAGTATCTTCTCGATCTTGCGGGAGCTGTACTGCCCCGTGGAGTAAAGCTCAAAGATCATGCGCACCATTTCGGCTTCCTTCTCGTTGATGACAAGGCGGCAGTCCTCCTTGTCGTAGCCGAAAATGCGGCTGTTGCCCAGCACATTTCCGCTCTCGATGGATCGTTTATGTCCCCAGCGCACACGCTCGGACAGTTTGCGCACCTCGTCTGCGGCTATGCTCGACATGATCGTCAAACGAAGCTCCGAGTCGGTATCTATCGTGCATATATTGTCGTTCTGAAAGAACACGCCCACGCCCGCCCGCAGCAGCTCGCGGGTGTAGGTAAGGCTGTCTATCGTATTGCGTGCGAAGCGGCTGACCTCTTTGGTAAGCACAAGGTCGAACACGCCTGCCTTGCCGTCCTCGATCATGCGCATGAAATTGGCACGGTTCTCGGCAGCCTCGCCGCGCACGCGGTCAACATAGCCCTCAACGTAAGTCCAGTGAGGGTTATTCTTTATCATATCGGTGAAGAAGGTTATCTGATTTTCAATAGAGTTCTCCTGCTCCTCGCGGGTGGTCGAAACACGCGCATAGAAGGTCACGCGAATGTCAAGATCGAAAATGGTCTTGCGTTCGGTCTTCATTTTGTCAGCTGCGGAATAGATGTCCATATTGTCACCTCGTTATGTAAGTTACTTAGCATTATCGGAAGGTATCCTTTTCGGTCAAGGCATGGCTGCGTCTTTGCATTGTTAGCTTTTTAATGATTTATCCATACCAATAATATTTTAGCATACTTTATCGGATATGTCAAGACTTGATTTTAGCGCGGGATTATGTTATAATAAGTATATTCTGAAAGGACGGTGAAATAATATGGAAAATAATGAGATCATTTTATTTGAGACTTTAGACCACGCGGTCAAGCTGAACGTCAATATGGACGGCGAGACAGTTTGGCTTAACAGAACGCAGATGGCTGAATTATTCGGACGCGACATCAAGACTATTGGCAAGCATATCAACAATGCCTTGAAGGAAGAACTTGAAGGCGATAATTCAGTTGTCGCAAATTTTGCGACAACTGCCGCTGACGGTAAAACATACCATGTCGCTTACTACAACCTTGATGTTATAATCTCGGTCGGCTACCGCGTTAAGTCACAGCGGGGCGTTGAATTCCGAAAATGGGCTAACGGCGTTCTGAAAGATTACATAATAAGGGGCTATGCGGTGAATAATAAGCGTATCAGGCAGATAGGCGAGGTGATACGCATAATGAAGCGCGCCGAGAATCAGCTTGACGCGAAGCAAGTGCTTTCGGTAATTGAAAAATACAATTCCGCCCTCGACCTCCTCGACGCTTACGACCACCAGACCATGCAGAAGCCAAAGGGCAGCAAAGCTGTATTTGTACTGAGCTACGAAGAGTGTCGCAGGGTCATCGACGAGATGAAATTCGGAGCAGACAGCACGCTTTTCGGCAACGAGAAGGACGACTCGTTCAAGGGCAGCATTGCGAACATCTATCAGGAGTTCGGCGGAGTCGAGATATATCCCACGCTTGAGGAAAAGGCGGCGAACCTGCTTTACTTCGTCACGAAGAACCACTCGTTTTCGGACGGCAACAAGCGCATCGCTGCGGCGATGTTCCTCTACTTTCTCGATATGAACGGTGCTCTTTTCCTTGACGAAGCAAAGACCGAAAAGACCATAGCCGACCAGACGCTCGCCGCGCTGACGATAATGATCGCCGAATCTCAGCCTGCCGAGAAAGAAATGATGATAAACGTCGTCATGAACTGCATGGTGACACATTAAGGGGACTGCCGCACAGTCCCCTTATTGATTTTTACGCGGTGAGCCTGCCGATCTTCTCGATCATTCGGTTGCACCGCGCAAGGTCGATCATGCCCTCGCTGTAAAGTATGTGCGCCCAGGCTTCAAGGGTCTGCTTTTTCAGCGCGAGCTTGTCTTTATTGTTCATGGCATCGACTCCTTTTATAATAGTATTGTCGGGAGCCGCAGGGTTATTCTCTGTTTGTGTTATTTCTCCTGTTGTTTTGTACTTTCGCAAATTGTTCCTTTCATAAAACTGCGGGCGCTCTCGGTCAGCCCCGATTATGACGGTCACAGGGCAGGCAAAACAACGCAAGAACCGGAGCGCCCGATAAACTAATTGCTTACTTTTGCATATTCAGTTGTAAAAGATATTCGGTTGTAAGTTATTCAATTGTAGCAATTAATTCTTTGTGCAGGCGAAGTTTCACTTTTATCATTTTATGTTTCGGGTTCCTCGGGCATGGTATCAATTTCCTCAAATTCGGGCATGGCGGTTCTTATTTTCGTCAATTGTTACTTTTCTTGGCATAGCATTTTCCTTTCATAATTCCATAGTTACTATAAGATATTCATTTATGCAGGAGATTGGACTGAACTTTTATTTTTTCTGCTATTGTTTTGTCAGCTCATTTCTTATTTTGTGAATATCATCATCGGTCAGGTCGCTGATAGTATGCTCAAATAAACATTTCTCAAAGTCGTCCTTGTTTCCGAATATCCATATCTTTTCTTTTGATATGACAGATATCTTCTTTGCGCTCAGTAATTTCGCGTAGCTTCGCGCCTGCTTTTTTTGCTTCATCAAGCTGTTTTTCCGATATAACGGACAGCCTGGCTTCAATGACCGCAAATGCTGTATATCCGCTCTTGTTCTTCTTCGGCAGCAAGACAAAATCGGGTATCAGTGCATGGTTGTGAATTCCTATCTCGATATAAAGCTGCTGAACGTAATCTGTTTCCGAATAACCCGGCTGCTATCGGCAACCCGCCGCCGGCAAAAGCCGCAAGGCTCTTTGCGCCGAGAACGAGCGCGAAGCGGCTCGGTTCTCGGGTCGGCGAGATTCTGTACGTACAGAATCTATGGTTTGCTATAGATCGCCTTTTGTTGCCATATTATTCCCTTTGCATATAGCCCGTATGGGCTGTTTTTTTACATAGAATTCCTCTCCTTTAGCGTTTATAGCAATCCAAGAAAATATCTGCATAAAGATTTCGAGAGAAAAATTCACAGTACAAGGAAAACGACCGCAGGAGGTG
>JAILFF010000198.1 GCA_024697705.1 Ruminococcus sp. | reverse complement strand
GCTTTGATTATCAATCCTGTCATTTCACAGACCTGTCAATCATTAAAAGTTGAAATAATTGAATTCAACGACGTTATTGCTGCTGTCGTCGGTCGGGTTTTCTTCGGGGGGAGTATACGGCTGTACGCCGGGATCCTCCGACTCGGTAGTATCGGGAACGTAGATGCTGACTGTCTGCTCGGTAGCGGACGTTGACGCAGGAGTCTCCGCGGGTGTGATCTTCTTAAGATCGTCCTCGTTCAGGCTTCCGCTCAGCTTGACCTCATCGGTATCATAGTTTACATCGTAAGTCGCGTACTTGATATAGTTTTCGGTGCCAAGGTCGTTGCTCTTGATATAAACGGTGAGACGTTCTGTCTTCTTGCCCTCGATGTCGATGCCGACGGTGCTGCCCGCTACGGTCTCGGCATTCTGAATGGTCTTGAAGTAAACGATGCTGCCGTCGCGGTAAACGTCGATGGTGTAGCTGCCGCGTACAAAGCTCGGGAACGGAATACTCATCTTGAGCTTGGTGGGATCGGCTTCACCCGTCGAGATGAAGATGGTGATTACCTCGCCTCTGTCAACATATTCGCCTTCGTTCTTGCTCTGCTCGACTACCTTGCCCTTGTCGCCGTCCTTCTTGATCTCCGCTACCTCGTAGCCCAACTTGTTTGCCTTAAGAGCCGCGATAGCCTTTTCACGGGTAAGACCAAGTACGTTAGGCACCTTGACCTGAGTTTCAAGCGGTCCCTGGCTTACGAAGTAGAGTACCTCCTTGCCCTCGGGGTGAGAGGTTCCCGCCGCGGGCTCTGTCTTAACGACCATGCCCTTTGCAACGTTATCGTCGTAGGTCTCGCGGAATATCGGGATAAAGCCTGCCGTGGTAAGCTCGTTTCTCGCTACCTCGGCGTCCTTGTTTATCATGTTCGGAACGGTCAGCAATCGCTGTCCCTTGCTGACTACGACCTTAAGGGTGTAGCCTTCCTTAACGGTCTTTTTTGTCTGCGACTGGGACATTATCGTACCCTCGTCGTACTCGTTTGAATATTCCTCGCTCTTTTCAAAATTGAGCTTGCTCTTCCACTGCTGCTCTACCTGAACGATGTTCAGTCCGACAAAGTTCGGTATCTCAACGTTTCCGGAGTGGGTGGCGTCGGGGCTGAAGTTCGCTATCGCGTAGTAGGCGATAACAAGAGCCGCGATTATAACTACCGCCACGGTAACGGCAAGCATTATCGGAACGACATAGCTGCGGCGCGGAGCCTCTTCGTATTCGTCCTCGTAGTAGCCGTCGTCATAATAGCCGCGGTCATACTGACCGCCGTCATCGTAGCCGCCGTTGTCATATTCATAGTTATCATAACCGCCGTTGTCGTACTGACCGCCGTCGTCGTAATAACCGCCGTCATCGTAGTAGCCGTCGTTATCATAACCGTAATTATCGTTATAATCCTTTTGGTCTAATCTGTTATTGGGCTGATTGTCGAAGTGACCCGCGCCCTCGGGCTCGTAATCGGGGTCGGTATAACCGAACACCACGGAGGGGTCGAGCTTGAAGGTATCAATATCGGCGATCATATCAGCCGCCGACTGGTATCGCCTGTTGGGTTCCTTTTCCATCGCGTGAAGGATTATCTCTTCGAGCGCCTCGGGAACGGAGGGCATTATCTCTCTCGGAGGAACGCAGTTTTCCTGCATATGCTTAAGCGCTATCGCCACGGGAGTATCGGCGTCGTAGGGCTTTTTGCCCGTCACCATTTCGTAGAGCATTACGCCGACGGAGTAGATATCGCTGCGCTCGTCGGTCATGTCTCCCCTTGCCTGCTCGGGACTGATATAATGCACCGAGCCGACTGTCTTATCCGACATGGTCTTGCCGTCGATACGCGAGAAGCGGGCGATGCCGAAGTCCATGACCTTGATAGTGCCGTCTTCAAGGAGCATGATGTTCTGCGGCTTGATGTCGCGGTGAACGATGCCCTTGTCGTGCGCGTGCTGGAGCGCCCTCAATATCTGCGTGATGAAGAAAAGCGCGTCCTTCCAGCGAAGCACACCCTGCTCGCCGATAAAGTCTTTGAGCGTGATGCCGTCGATATACTCCATGACGATGAATTTTATATCATCGGTCAGCCCCACGTCGAAGATCTTCACGATATTCGGGTGGGAAAGCACCGCTATCGCCTTGCTCTCGTTGCGGAACCTCCGCAGGAACTCGGCGTTCTGCGAAAACTCGTCTCTCAGTATCTTGACGGCGACGGTGCGCCCATCTTCAAGATCGTCGGCTTTGAAAACGTCAGCCATGCCGCCGCTTCCTATCTGCTCAATGATCTTGTACCGACCATCAAGCTCCATGCCGATATAATTCATAGATCCTTCACTCTCCTCTTTTTCTTCTTTCTCTTATCCGTCAGTTTGCGATCACCGCGGCAGAAATGTTATCCTTTCCTCCGCAGGCGTTGCAATATTCTATCAGATCGGAAACGCCCTTATCGAGATTTTTATTAAAGACGCTCTCGTAAATGATCTGTGGATGACAATAATTATAAAGCCCGTCGGTGCAGAGAAACAGCGCGAAATTGCCCGTTTCGCTGATCTCGTAGGTATCGGGTTCAACGATGTCGTCAACGCCGACCGCCCTTGTGATGATATTCTTCATGCGGTGGGTCTGCATTTCCTCGAAGGTGATCTCACCGTGCTCGTAAAGCAGATTGACGTAGGTATGATCCTTCGTTATCTGCGTTATGCCCGAATCGTTCATAAGATAGGCGCGGCTGTCACCGACGTTCAGTATATAAGCGGTCTTGCCGATAACGAACGCCGCGACGCAGGTAGTACCCATGCCGTTCTTGTCGATGTCCTCGCGGCTTTTACGGTATACTATTCGGTTAGCCTCCTCGACCGCAGATATCATCAGCTCCTTTATCTCCTCGGAGCTCATGTCCTCGCGGTAGCCCTCGGTAACTCTGGTATATATCTCATTAGCCGCGATACCGCTCGCCACCGAGCCCGAGGCGGCGCCGCCCATACCGTCGCAGACGACGGCAAGCGCTATTTCGTCAGCGATGAAACCTGCTACTATCTTATCCTGATTTTCGGCACGTTCCACGCCTCTGTCGGAATTATATGACAGATACATCTCGATCACCGTCCTTAACAGTGTTGATTGCTTTCATTAAAATTCAGTCCGCTTTTTCGGACTGCTCCGCCTCGCGCCTCAGCTGACCGCAGGCTGCCTCGATATCCGCGCCGAGAGTTCTTCTCACTGTCGCGTTGACGCCCATATCCTCCAGATACTTCCGGAAGCGCTGCGCCGAGGCTCTGTCGGAGCGGAAATCGCGCTCCTTTATCTTATTGACGGGTATTATATTCACATGGCACACGAAGTCCTTAAGCAGCGCCGCCAGCTTTTGAGCGTCGGCGCGGGTATCGTTGTGCCCGTTTATCAGCGCATACTCAAAGCTGATGCGCCGTCCTGTTTTCGCAAAGTAATGTCTGCACGCGGTCATAAGTTCGTCCACGCCCCATCGGTCGTTGACAGGCATTATGGCGCTGCGGCTCTCGTCGTCGGGGGCGTGCAGGGATATCGAAAGCGTTATCCCGAGCCCCAGCTCCGCAAGCTCGTATATCCTCGGCACTATCCCGCAGGTAGATACCGATACGTGCCGAAGCGACATTCCGAAGCCCTCGGGGTCGGAAAGCAGCCGCAGGAATGCTACCACGTTATCGTAATTATCGAGCGGCTCACCGATGCCCATCAGCACCACGCCCGCGATTTTTCTGCCGCTGTCCGCCTGCGCGGTGTATATCTGCCGCAGTATCTCGGAGGGCGTAAGATCGCGCTTGTAGCCCGCGATAGTCGAGGCGCAGAAACGGCAGCCCATTTTGCAGCCCACCTGCGTCGAAACGCAGATCGTGTTGCCGTAGCTGTATTCCATCAGCACGCTCTCGACATGGTTGCCGTCGGGAAGCCTATATAAATATTTTACCGTATTATCTATGTCGGATTCAAGTCTTTTTTCGATAAATAGGTTATTTAAACAAAATTTTTCTTTGAGCCTTTGACGCAGTTGTGCAGAAAGATCGGTCATTTCGTCAAAAGAAGCGGCGTTTCTTTGGTGCAGCCACTTGAAGATCTGCGCGGCGCGGAATTTCTTCTCGCCCATTGCAACAAGCTGCTCCGCAAGCTCTTGCCTTGACAGGCTTAAGATGTCGGTCATCTCGCCGCATTGTATTATCATTCCCGCACCTCCCGACTCAAATTATCTGCGCTTTGAGATATCAATGTTCTTTGCGCGTTTTTCCTTTTTCTTACTACCGAATTTCTTCCTGAAGAAATACCTGACGTTAATATACATATCCCCGCCGAAAAACAAAAGCAGATTTGCAAACGAGAATACGATCAAGAGCTTTGTCCCCAAATCGCCCATGATGAGCGTCCATATCAGGAACACGGCGTCCGCCGCGGCGATCCACTTCATCTTGACGGGTATGAAAAAGAACAGCAGTATCTCGTAATCGGGGTATATCATCGCAAACGCGATAAGCAGGCTCATGTTCAGAAAATGATTCGACGCGCCGCCCGTTATGAAACCCGAGATGATCGCCCCGAGCGTTCCCAGTAAATAGTATACATTGAAGCGGAAGCTGCCCCAGTGTTCTTCAAGGCTGTTGCCGAAGAGCCAGCAGAAATAAAGCTCGAATATCATGAACAGCGGGCGAACGTCCATTGGCGGAAGAAATATGAACGAGATCAGCCGCCACACCTGCCCGCGCAGGATCAATTCGCGGTCGAAATTCAGAAACGAGTAGATCGAACCCTGTACATTCGGCATACTTTCCGCCACCATTTCGCCGACGAAAAGCATGAACATTCCCGCGACGATGTAGAGCATCAGCTTGTTTACCGCGAATTTGCCGAATTT
>JAILFF010000194.1 GCA_024697705.1 Ruminococcus sp. | reverse complement strand
GCACAGCAAACGGATGAAGCCTTTGCTTATGATCTGCTTCTTGCCTTGATCCCATATTTATTCAGCATATCGTTCTGTCGTGCTATGGAACGATATGCTTTTTTGTCGTTTGCTCTCGCTTGACAAAACAAACGTAAAATGATATAATATGGTTAGCAGTTGCTAATTAATATTGAAAATCCGTTATCCGAATGGAGCAAAACGAGCCGAATGGCGCTTGATAAACAGAGCAAAATGTAGTAAGATTAAGCTAACGAACGGAGGGAACTTATGCGGGAGAACAGCAAGCCCATAGACCTTGAAAACATCGTATCCGAGCTTTCGCGGATAGAAAACGGCTGCGTTATGCGAGTGTCAAACGAGACCGGCGAGGGGATAATGACCGTGTACCCCGTGTTTGAGGGAGTGTACATAATCTACGACAGCTTCCGAATGAGGGAGTGCGAATCGAGCTTTCACGCGCCGGATATACTGTGTATCGACCACTGCCGCGAGGGGCGCATAGAAACGAGCGCGGGCAAAAAAGGCTCCTGCTTCCTTTCGGCGGGGGATATGCGTATCGACGACGGCTCCCACAACAACGGCAGGTCGTTCTTTCCCCTCGACCACTATTACGGGCTGACGATCGGCTTCGAGCTTGGTTCGGCGCAGGAGAGCATACGCAAGGCTATGCCCGCGTTTTCTGTTGATCTGTACGCCCTCGCAAAGAAATACTGCGACCGCGAAACGCCCTTCGTTCTCACAAAAGCCGCCGAGATATCACGCATCTTTTCGGAGCTATATAGCGTTCCCGAAAGGCTCGGGACGGATTATTTCCGAATCAAGGTGCTTGAACTGCTGCTGTTTCTCAACGCTTTGGAAATTGCCCCGCACACCGACGAACGCCCATATTTTTGCCGTTCGCAGGTGGAGAAGGTGCGCGCCGTACACAAGCTGATGACCTCGTCGCCCGAGCGCTTCTACACGATAGACGAGCTTTCGGAGCGCTTCGGCGTATCGGCGGCACAGCTGAAAAAGTGCTTTTCAGGGGTCTACGGCAGCCCGATATACGCCTACATGAAAGCCTACCGCATGAACCTTGCGGCGGCGGCTCTCAGGAGCGAACGCGGCAGAAAAATTGGAGATATAGCCCTTTCGGTAGGTTACGAGAACGCGGGCAAATTCTCGGCGGCGTTCAGGAGCGTAATGGGCAGTACGCCGCTTGAATACCGGAACAGGTTCCGCGAAACGGAGGAAGATATTGATGAACAGTAAATCCAAGGGCTGGTTCGGGCAGATGCTCGCGCTCGCCGAAAACTGCAAGCCAAAAATGATATGGTCGGTGATACTTTCGGTCATAAGCATATCGAGCGGTCTTGTGCCGTTCTATTGTATGTACCGCGTGATAGGCGAGTTTGTTGCAAAGACCGCAGACAGCGCAGGTATAACAAGGTGGTGCATTATTGCTCTCGCCGCGTTTGCGTTAAAGGTCGCCTGCTTTTCGTTCTCTACGGCGCTTTCTCATTCGGCGGCTTACGAGGTGCTTGAAAGCATACGAAGGCGCATAGCAGACCGCTTTCTGCACGCGCCCCTCGGCACGGTGCAGGATCATTCGATAGGCGAAATAAAGAACATTATAGTAGATAAGACCGAGAATATGGAGCCTCACCTCGCGCACATGGTGCCGGAGGGCTCGGGGCATATCGTGCTGCCGGTAGTCAGCTTTATCGCACTTATTGTGATAGACCCGCGTATCGCGCTTGCGGCACTTGTGACGTTTCCCGCGGCGTTTATCTGCATGGGTCTGACCTTCAAGATAAGCGGCAAGAACTTCGACAAGTATAACCGGTCAAATTCGTATATGAACAGCGCCATAGTCGAGTATATCGAGGGCATAGAGGTCATTAAGGCTTTCGGGCGGACGGGCGTTTCCTACGAGAAATTCTCGGGTGCTATCACCGATTACAAGACCTTCGTCGTAAAATGGATGCAGTCAACGTGGGTGACGATGAAGCTTGCCTTCGCTCTCTTTCCCTCGACAATGGTTGGCGTGCTGCCCATGAGCCTTTATCTGTGGACAAAGGGCAGCGTGACGGCAGCCGAAGCCGCCCTTGCGGTGATGATGTCCATATCTATGGTCGGATCGCTTGCAAAGCTGGAGGTATTCTCCGAGAATATGCGCCAGCTGAAAAACACCGTGCTGGAGCTTATGGGCTATCTTGAAATGAAGGAACTGCCCGAGCCGCAGAGCAGTGCAGAGGTAAAAGGGTTCGACATCAGCCTTGAAAACGTACGCTTTTCGTACAGCGGCAAGGACGAGGACGAGGTGCTTCACGGCATCGACCTTGCGCTCCCGCAGGGCAGTTTCACGGCGCTTGTGGGACCGTCGGGCGGCGGAAAATCCACCGTTGCTAAGATGATAGCGCGCTTCTGGGACGTGACGGGCGGCTCGGTGAAGATAGGCGGCGTGGACATAAAGGATATGCCGCTTTCGCAGCTCACGGGATATATCAGCTACGTGGCGCAGGATAATTTCCTTTTCCGCACGTCTGTTATGGAGAATATCCGTCTCGGCAGACCGTCCGCATCGGACGAAGAAGTAAAAGCCGCGGCGCGTGCTGCGCAGTGCGAGGAGTTCATCATGAAGCTGCCGCAGGGCTACGACACGCAGGCGGGCGAAGCAGGCAAGCGGCTCTCGGGCGGCGAAAAGCAGCGCATAGCGATAGCCCGAATGATACTTAAAGACGCGCCTGTCGTAGTTCTCGACGAGGCAACGGCTTTCACCGACCCCGAAAACGAGGACAAGATACAGCGCAGCATAGCAGAGCTCACAAAGGGCAAGACCCTGCTCGTTATCGCGCACAGGCTCTCGACCATCGCCAAAGCGGACAATATCGTTCTGCTGAAAGACGGACGTATCGAGGCGCAGGGAACGCAGAAAGAGCTTCTTAAAAACAGCCCTCTTTACGCTTCCATGTGGGCGGCGCATATCGGCGCGAAGTCGCGCTCGGTCATTAAAGGAAAGGAGGTCGTCAAGGTTGTTTAAGACGCTGAAAAGAATAATAGATTGGTGCGGCGAATTCAAAGGCAGACTGTTCGCAGGCTTCGCGTTCTCCTTCTTTTCTCATTTGTTTGCGGCTATGCCGGTAATGGTGGCAGCATATACCGTGGGTATGCTGATAGATTCCGAAATGAACGGCACCCGGTTC
>JAILFF010000190.1 GCA_024697705.1 Ruminococcus sp. | reverse complement strand
TTGCTGCCGTCGTAGGCTTTTGTAGGGGAAACCTGCACGAACTGCGTTCGTGCCGTGAAGAAGGGTTATCCCCCACACCCCTTTCCTAAGACTTTTGGTTTGCCTTCTTTTGCGGTTTACGCTTTTTTCAGCTTGACCGCGTTCGCCGTAATGCGCTTTGTTCCGCAGCTCTCGAAGGCTATTTCAAGCAGCGTATCGTTGCCCATCGGCGTGACTTTAAGCACTACCCCGCGCCCCCAGTCGGGCTTCGGGTGAATGACCACATCGCCGGGCTTGAAGCTCTCGCCGCTCTCCACACGCGCCATGCTCTGCTTGCGGCGCTGCAAAAAGTCGCTCGCTTCGTGCGTATAATCGGGTTTCTGCGGACGGGTGCGCTTGGTCGGCGCAGCGGGAGTCTCGTCCATTGCTTCTTCCACATTTTTTGAGGGCAGTTCTTCGAGGAATCGCGACGGGTGATTGACGCTCGTGCGACCGTATAACATTCTCATCGAAGAGCGCACCAGCCACAGCTGCTTTCGTGCGCGGGTGATGGCAACATATGCCAGACGGCGCTCCTCTTCGAGCTCCTCCTGAGTGTCGCTGCTTCTTGCGGACGGGAAGATGTTCTCCTCCATGCCGGGCACGAAAACGCAGTCGAATTCCAGACCCTTCGCCGAGTGTATCGTCATGAGCGAAACGCGGTCGGCGTCGGGGTCGAACTTGTCGATGTCGGTGTAGAGCGATATTTCTTCAAGGAAACCGTCGAGCGTCGGCTCTTCCGCGGATTCCTCGTAATTGAGCATCGTCGATTTAAGCTCGGAAATGTTTTCGAGCCTGCCTCTGCCTTCCTCGCCCTGTGTGCCGAGCATATCGGAATAGCCCGTTATTACAAGCAGTTCGTCGAGCAGCTGAGAGGGCGGCAGCTTTTCGCTGAGCTCGTTAAGCTTGTCGAATATCTCAGCCACGCCGAGAAGCACCTTGCTCTTTTTGGCAAGCGGCGCGTACTGCTCGCTGTCGCGGAGCACCTGCACGGGCGTTTCGCCGAGATCGGAGGCTATCTGCTCGATGGCGTCTATTGTAGCCGCTCCGATGCCGCGTTTGGGCTCGTTGATTATCCTGCGAAGCCTCAGTATATCGGTGGGGTTGTGTATCACCGAAAGGTACGCCAGAACGTCCTTTATTTCCTTGCGGTCGTAGAATTTGAGCCCTCCGTAAACGGTGTAGGGTATACCCTCGCGGATAAGCGTCTGCTCGATGATGTTCGACTGGGCGTTCATTCGGTAAAGCACCGCCTGATCGCGGTAGCTGATGCCCTTTTCCTTGTTTTCCTTGATCGTATTTGCGATGTAGCGAGCCTCTGCGCGTTCGCTGGCGGCGCGGTAGCTCGTTATCTTAGCGCCCTCGCCGTGATCTGTCCAGAGGGTCTTGCCCTTTCGTCCGACGTTGTGGGAGATAAGTCCGTTTGCCGCGTCAAGGATATTCTGCGTCGAACGGTAGTTCTGTTCAAGGCGGATAATATCGGTCTCGGGGTCGCAGGGGAAGGTCTTTTCAAAGTTTAATATATTCTCGATAGTAGCGCCTCTGAAACGGTAGATGCTCTGATCGTCGTCGCCGACAACGCAGAGATTGCCGTATTTTCGGGCAAGCATTTCTATAAGCCTGAACTGCACGCGGTTGGTGTCCTGATACTCGTCCACGAGAATATACTTATATAAATTCTGATAGTGGTCGAGCACGTCGGGGAACTGCTCGAAGAGCTTGACGGTATTGATGAGCAGGTCGTCGAAGTCCATGGCGTTCGCTTCGGCAAGGCGGATATCGTAAGCCTTGTAAACGCGGGCGATCTCGCGGTCGCGTATCTCGGTACGGCTCTTTTCGTAGTATTCGTCGGCGGACATCATCTCGTTCTTTCGTGCGGAGATGACGGACTGCACCATGCGGGGCGGGAATATCTTCTCGGGTATCTCCAGCTCTTTCATAACAGCCTTTATTACGCGCTGACAGTCGTCGGTGTCGTAGATGGTGAAGGACGGCTTGTAGCCCAGTCTTTCGCACTCGGAGCGCAGTATACGGGCGCAGGCGGAGTGGAAGGTAGCGGCTCTGACCTGACCGTTTGTTTCTCCGAGCATGGCGCGGATACGGTCTTTAAGCTCGTTTGCGGCTTTATTGGTGAAGGTTATGGCGAGGATATTCCAGGGATTTATCACGCTGTGAGAGATCACTTCGGCAAGGCGGGCGTGATCGTCGGAAGCGCCTTCGGCGTAGCTTTTAAGGAATGACAGCTCCTCCGCGGGGTGATCGCGGTCGTCCTCGTATTCGCAGGCGTCGCCGAAGTAGATCATATTGGCGATACGGTTTATCAGCACGGTGGTCTTTCCGCTGCCGGCTCCGGCGAGGATAAGCAGATTGCCGTGTACCTTGAAGACCGCCCTTCTCTGCATTTCGTTAAGCGAAGAGAAGAAGCGTTCGAGACAGCTTTTTTTGAGCCTTTCAAATTCGTTCATAGCTTTAAAATACTCCGTTTCTGTTATATGAAATTTGCAAATATATATTTATTATATCAGAAAACAGCCGTTCATTAAACAGGAATTTGTTAATTTTCTGCATACCCGATATAAGATAAGAGATATAAATGAGCATTTTGTAAAGGATAATTCGTGCAGCCGCCCTTCAATTCGTCGTCGCCGTAAAGACCGTAAAACCATATTCCCATAGACAAATAAAATTCGTGGATTCTACGGTAAAAAGCCTGTAAATACGTGGGGTTTGCGTAAAATCCACATGGTTTTTACGGTGTGTATCGTCGTAGATTTCACGGATTTTACGGTAAAACGCTCTCGTAAAATCCACATGGTTTTTACGGTAAAACGACGTAATACCGCGCTTTTTTCCGTAAAAACCACGAAATCGTATATTTAGGGATTTGGTGGACACTACGGTGCCGTCATCGTTCGGTTCAGCTGAACCGGCTGCCGGAGCGCCACCTGCGGAGTGCGACGTTTTCGCCCGAAAAATGCACAATATCAGGAAATTTTGGTGGATAATGATATATTGTCTGCTTCGGAACAAACATTCTCGGTTTGGGGCTTGACTTTTCGGTGAAAATGAGATATAATTAAGTGTAGATATTTTTGTTCGTCAGGGCTTTGACACGGTAAGCCCGATCGTTCCGCGCTATTTCACGCGGAAAGCAGCACGGCACCGCACCAATCTGTCTTTGTATCAGTCTGCCTGCTGCGCTTATTTTTTGTTGAAACGGAAAAACAATATCCATAAAAATTTAATCGGGAAAGGAGTAAATCCCGACGAGGGCGGCGGCACGTTTGTTTAAGTCTGCCTTTTTTCGGGAAATGAACTGTATAATGAGTATTCAAAACAAACCTACCGGAAACGGAAAGTATCGCGGCAGACCCGACGGCACTACGGAGCAGAACGTCAAAGGCTCCGAAAAGGCGCGTGAGGCAAGCCGCAGCGGCGCTATCGCACTGGCAAGGCTTACGGGGCAGGATAAGGGACTGCGCGGCAAAAAGGAAATGCCGCTCACCGTTATCGGAGCGCCCAATCTCGGCATAAGAGACACCGCGCAGAGAAGGTCGGAGACTTTCCGCGCCCCGCACGCTCCCGAAAGGAGCCGCCGCAAAACGCCCGTGAGGATAATCCCGCTCGGAGGTCTTAACGAGATCGGCAAGAACTTCACCGTCATCGAGTGCGCGAACGATATGTTCGTCATCGACTGCGGTCTTGCCTTCCCCGACAGCGAGATGCTGGGCGTTGACATCGTTATCCCCGATTTCACCTACATCGAGCAGAACCGCGACAAGCTGCGCGGCGTGGCGATAACCCACGGTCACGAAGACCACATCGGCGCTCTGCCTTATTTCCTTAAGAAATTCAATGTGCCCGTTTACGGAACGCGGCTGACTCTCGGACTTATCGAGGGCAAGCTCAAAGAGCACGGTATTCTCGCGCAGGCAAGGCTTATTCCCGTCGAGCCGAGAAAGACCGTTAAATTCGGCTGCATGGCGGTGGAATTTATCCGCGTCAACCATTCGATACCCGATTCGGTCGGAATGGCGATACACACCCCCGCGGGCGTACTGATACACACGGGCGACTTCAAGGTGGACTATACCCCGATAGAGGGTCAGGTCATCGACCTTGCAAGATTCGCGGAGCTCGGCAACAAGGGCGTTCTGGCGCTGATGTCGGATTCGACCAACTCCGAGCGCCCCGGCTACACCATGAGCGAGCGCAAGGTCGGCGAGAGCTTTGAACGGCTGTTTCTCAAAGCTGAGGGCAAGCGCATAATCATCGCGACGTTCGCTTCAAATATCCACCGCATACAGCAGATAGTCAACAATGCCGCTGTGACGGGCAGAAAGGTCGCCGTATCGGGCAGGAGCATGGTGAACGTCATCGGCAAGGGCATCGAGCTCGGCTACCTTAAAATACCCGACGGTCTGCTTGTTGACATCGACCTCGTTTCGCGCTATCCCGCCGAAAAGATGTGCATCATCACGACGGGCAGTCAGGGCGAAGCAATGAGCGCCCTCACACGAATGGCAAGGGGCGAGCACAAGAACGTCACCATAAATCCCAACGATTTCATAATAATCTCGGCAAACCCGATACCCGGCAACGAGAAGTTCGTTACCAAAGTCGTGAACGATCTGCTCATGCAGGGCGCGGACGTAGTGTACGAGTCGATGTACGAGGTACACGTTTCGGGTCACGCCTGTCAGGAGGAGCAGAAGCTCATTCTTTCGCTGACGAAGCCGAAGTTCTTCATTCCCGTACACGGCGAATACAAGCACCTTATCAAGCACAAGGCGACGGCTATGTCGGTAGGCATACCCGAGGAAAACATCATCGTAACGGGGATAGGCTCGGTGATCGAGACCGACGGCGTGGACATGAAGGTGACGGGGAGCGTTCCCGCGGGGAATATCCTTGTTGACGGACTGGGCGTCGGCGACGTGGGTTCGATCGTTCTGCGCGACAGAAAGCATCTGGCGGAGGACGGGCTTATCATCTGCTTTGCGACGGTTGACAGGCGCTCGGGCGAGATACTTGCGGGACCCGACATCGTTTCGAGAGGCTTTGTGTATGTGCGCGAGAGCGAGGAGCTTATGGAGAACTCGAAGAAGATCATTGCCGATACGCTGCAAAAGTGTCTTGACAACGATATCCGCGAATGGAACGCCATTAAGACGCGCATGAAGGACGAGCTGAGCGAATATATCTATCAGCAGACGAAGAGAGACCCGATGATCCTGCCGATAATGATGGAGCTTAACAGGTAAGCATAACCAAAGCGCAAAAGCGGGGATATCCGACGGTGTGGAACGATTCGCGCAAAAAGGATATTTCACGGGCAAACAAAACCGACCCGTACAAGCGCATTTTTATCATATATATAGTGTATTTAGAAAGAAATCACTGAAAGGACAGGGACAATGAAGGATTCGCGAGTCGTTCAGATGTTGATAAAGCTGACGACCATAGCTGCCGCAGTTGTAGCCGCCGCAGCGTCCCACCTGCTTATGCAGACAGAGGAAACGGCGGATAAGGGCAGGACGCTCCTGCTTGTATCAATTATCATAATCGCTGTTCTGCTTGTGGAATACGCTTACTTCGGCAGCAGCGCCAAGAAGTATGTCGCCCGCAGCATCAGTCTGCTCAAACGCACCGAAAAGCTTTCGATGGAAAATCTTCCCGCACCTGCTGTCGCAGTTGACGAGGATAACAGCATCGTCTGGTACAATAAGCTCTTCGGCGAAAAGGTCCTGACCGGCGAGGATATGCTGGGCGTCGATCTGACAGAGGTCTTCGATATCGACATGGACAAGATATTCTCGAAGGACGGGGATACCATGTACCATGAGGGACGGTTCTACTCCGTCCGCGCCGTCAAGACCGAAGACGATCAGAGCGAGATGACCATGCTCTATTTTCAGGACAATACCGAACTGGCGGAGCTTGAAAACGACAAGAAGGAATCGCAGCAGTCGGTGATAATAATTTCCATCGACAACTACGAGGAGCTTATACAGAATATCCGCGAGAGCGAAAAGGCGCATATACTCGTCAGCATCGAACGGCTGATAGAAGAATTCACCGAAGGCACGACGGGCATCTCCCGAAGGGCGGGCAACGACAGGTTCTACGTTATCCTCGAAGAACGCTATCTTCGCCCCATTATCGAAAAGCGCTTCGAGATACTCGAAAAGGCAAGAACGATAATGATAAACGAACGCACGGGACTGACGCTTTCGATAGGCGTGGGTCACGAGGCGGCAAACCTCGCCGAGAGCGAAAAGTACGCCAAAAAAGCGCTTGAAATGTGCTTCGGGCGCGGAGGCGATCAGGCGGCGGTGCGCACCGACGGCAGCTACGAGTTCTACGGCGGCGTCAGCAAGAGCGTTTCCAAAAATACCCGCGTTCGTTCGAGAATGGTCGCGGGAGCGCTTATCGAGCTTATCAATTCGGCTGACAACGTGCTGATAATGGGACACCGCTTCGGCGACCTTGACAGCATCGGCGCTTCGACCGCGCTCTGCGACGCGATAAACGCGCTCGGCAAGCCGTGCTTTGTGGTCGTAGATAAGAATGAGAACCTTTCCAAGCTGATGATAGATTATGTTTCGGAAAATCTGTCAAGCAATTACTATATCACACCCGAGGAGGGCGTGAGCCGCGTGAACAATGAAACGCTGGTCATCATCTGCGACACGCACAATCCGTCGCTTGTCGAATCGCCGGGCGTACTGGAAAGCTCAAAGCATATCGTAGTTATCGACCACCACAGGCTGATAGTGAAGCCTATCGACAATACCGATCTGTTCTACCATGAGCAGTCGGCGTCGTCTGCCTGCGAAATGGTCGCCGAGCTGCTTGAATACTTCCCCGACGTACACACGCCGTCCTATGTGGCTGAGGCGCTTCTGGCGGGCATCATGCTCGATACCAAGAGCTTTGTGATGAACACCGGAGTAAGGACGTTCGAGGCGGCTGCTTTCCTCAAAAAAGCGGGCGCGGATACGGTGGCGGTCAAAAAGCTGTTTGCCAATCCGCTTGAAACATACATCTGCAAGGCGGACATGATCGACCATGCGCAGATATACCGCGGCTGCGCCATCGCGGCTTCGGAGGCGCCTTCCGACAATATCAGGATATCGGCGTCGAAGGCTGCCGACGAAATGCTCGAAATAAAGGACGTCAAGGCGTCGTTCGTGCTTTTCCCCGCCTGCGGAGCGATAAACATCTCGGCGAGAAGCCTGGGCGGGTGCAACGTTCAGTTAATTATGGAGAAGCTCGGAGGCGGCGGTCATCATGCGATGGCGGCGTGTCAGCTTAAGGACGAAACACTTGAAAGCGCGAAGAAGAGGCTTATCGGCGTTATCGACGAATATATGGACAGCGCGGCGGTCTGAAATAAATATAAGGAGCGTTTGACAAAAGCATAAAGCAGCCGGACACGCAAAGTGAGGGCAAAAACGCTCGTTTTATATTACAGAAAATATATGCAAAGGAGAAAAATATCATGAAAGTTATTTTATTAAAGGACGTAAATGGCTCGGGCAAGGCGGGCGACACCATCAACGCGGCTGACGGATATGCAAGAAACTTCCTTATCAAGAACGGTCTCGCGGTAGAGGCGAACGCTAAGAACTTAAACGAGCTTGCGGGCAAGAAGGCTTCGGCACAGCATAAGCTCGACGTAGAAAAGGCTGAGAACGAGAAGATCGCCGCCGCTCTCGAAGGAAAGTCCGTTGAGCTTAAGGTCAAGGCGGGTCAGGGCGGAAAGCTCTTCGGCGCTGTAAAGTCCGCTCAGATCGCCGACGAGATCAAGGCGCTCTACGGCATGGAAGTTGACAAGAAGAAGATCCAGCTCGAAACCGAGATCAAGACCTTCGGCACCTTTGACGCTGTCATCAAGATGACTCAGGGCGTTTCCTGCAAGATCGTTGTAAAGGTAACGGAGGAGGTATAATGCCCGAAAGCTATTTTGACAGGGCGCAGGAGGATTTCCCGAGCAAGGCGGTCTACGCTCCCGAAGCGGAGCAGGCGGTGCTCGGCGCGGTAATGAAAGACCCCTCCGTGCTGCCGCAGGTCATCGAGATACTTAAGCCCGAGAGCTTCTACAACGAAACGCACAAGAAGATATTCGGGCTGCTCGTGAGAATGTTCTCCGACGCACGCACCGAGGATATGGTCACGGTCATAAACGAGGCGGTGAACACGGGCGTTTTCGAGTCGAGCGCGATGGCGAAATCGTACCTGCTCGGCATGGTGCAGAATGTTCCCGCCGTGTCGAATGTCTCGGTGTACGCCAATATCGTCAGCGAGAAGTATCACGTCAGGCGGCTTGTCGATGTGGCAAACGATATTCTTGAAAAGGCAGGTTCGGGCACGGAGGAAGCCTCCGAGCTGCTCGACCGCGCCGAACAGAATATCTACGATATAAGAAACGGCGAGATACGCGGTCTTACAAGGATAGACAGCGTTATCATCGACGCCTACGACCATTTGCAGGAGTTAAGCGGCGAGGACAGGGACAAGCATACCGCTGCCTCGACAGGCTTTTCGCAGCTCGACCAGGTTACGAGCGGTCTGAACAATTCAGACCTTATCATCGTGGCGGCGCGTCCCGCAATGGGAAAATCAGCCTTTGCGCTGAATATCGCGGTAAATATGTGCAGGCGTTCGGGAAAGGACGTGGCTATCTTCTCCCTCGAAATGGGCAAGGAGCAGATGGTGACGAGAATGTTGTCCTCCGAAGCGATGGTAAACAATACGGTCATGAGAACGGGCGAGCTCAAACGCGAGGACTGGGATAAGCTGGTAGGCGCAGTCGAGAAGCTTTCGCAGATGCCGATCTACCTCGACGACGGCGCGGGAGTGACCGTTCCGCAGATGAAGGCAAAGCTCCGAAGGCTCAAGAACCTCGGGCTCGTGGTGATAGATTACTTACAGCTCATGGAATCGCCGAACAAACATTCCAGCCGTGTAAACGAAGTCTCGGAGATAACGAGACAGCTGAAGCTCATGGCAAAAGAGCTGAACGTCCCCGTGATAGCGCTGTCGCAGCTTTCGAGAAGCTCGGAAAAGCGCGACGACAAGCGCCCGATGCTTTCCGACCTGCGTGAATCGGGTTCTATCGAGCAGGACGCGGATATCATCATCTTCCTTTACCGCGATGCTTATTACAATCCCACCGCAGAGAACAAAACGCTCTCGGAGTGCATAGTAGCCAAGAACCGTCACGGCGAAACGCGCACGGTGAATCTTTCGTTCATGGGAGAGTACACGCTCTTCCGCGGCGTTGACATGAGGCGTGACGAACACTGATGCTTGACAGAGTACGTTTGACTATTGATAAGTATAATATGTGCGGCAGATCGGAGAGCCTGCTGTGCTGTCTTTCGGGCGGCGCTGACAGCACGGCTCTCCTTTTGTGTCTGCTTGAACTCGGCTATCGCGTGAGCGCCTGCCATATCGACCACTGTCTGCGCGGTGAGGAAAGCGACCGCGACCGTATGTTCTGCGTTGAGCTTTGCGAAAGACTGGGCGTGCCGATACACGTCAGAAGGCTCGATGTAAAGGGCTACTGCGCGGAAAACGGCGTTTCGATCGAGGACGGTGCAAGAACTCTGCGCTACCGCGTTTTCGACGAGCTCGGCTTTGGCAAGATCGCCAC
Organism: Ruminococcus sp.; assembly: GCA_024697705.1. Lineage (GTDB taxonomy): Bacteria > Bacillota > Clostridia > Oscillospirales > Ruminococcaceae > YE71. Next base: position 7,559 of record JAILFF010000190.1, on the reverse strand, counting down.
GGCGCACACCCTCTCGGACTGCATCGAGACGGCGGTGTTCAATCTGGCGCGTGGAACGGGGCTTGCGGGGCTGGCTTCGATACCGCCCGTCCGCGGGAATATAATCCGTCCGCTGATAGAGTGCAGCCGCGCCGAGATTGAGGATTTCCTGCGCTCCCGCGGGCAGGACTGGGTAACGGATTCGACAAATCTCACCGACGAACACACGCGCAACCGCATACGCCACGGCATAGTCCCGCGACTTCGCGACATAAACCCCTCGCTCGAAACTACCATGCGCGGCACGCTCGAAAACCTGCGGCAGGACAATCGGCTTATTGCGGAGCTTGCCGACGAATTCTACCGAAAAGCGCTGACAAACGGCGGGCTTGACGTGAAGATGCTGCTCGAAGGCGCTCCGTCGCTGACGGGCAGGGCGATAAGAAGATTTATCGGAGAAAACGGCTGCGAATGTCCGCGTGAGACCGTTCTGCGGATAATGCAGTTTGTCGGGAAGGGCGGAAAGCTCAATATCGGCGAGGGAAAATACGCCGTTTCCGACGGCAAGACTCTCCGCGTTACGGGCGAAAAGCTCGGCTATCCTTATACCGAGATCGCGGTCAAAGCGGGCGAAAGCGCCGAATTTCACGGACGAAAGGTCACGATCTCTCTTATAACAAACGATATTTCTGTAAAAAGCTCAAATATTCATCAAAATTTAACATATCAAGCCGCGGATTATGGTAAAATAAAAGGTGTGATTGTGGTAAGAAACAGAAGAGCAGGCGACCGTATCAGGCTGAAAGGGCGCGGCTTCACCTCCGACGTCAAAAAGCTGCTGCAAGCTGCCGTCCCGAGCGGCGAACGCGGCAGAGCGGTGGTCTTAGCCGACGACGAGGGAGTTATCTTTGTCGAGGGCTGCGGTTTTGCCGAGCGCGTCGCGGCTGAAAGCGGCTCAAAGACTCTTTTGTTTTGCAAAATATCATGAAATCATCACAATAAAGGGGTAAAATATAATATTATATTGTATTTTGCTTATGGATATATTGCCTTAGTTATACAAAAGAAAGGTAGTGGCTGAACGAAAAATGAAAAATAATTCCAAATCGTTTCTGATCTATCTGCTGGTTGCGGGAATACTTATCGGCGGCATGATCTACGCGCTCTCGAACATGGGGCGCGTCAAGGATAAGACCGAGTATTCCAAAGTCATGCGCTATTTCGACGAGCTTAAGGTCTCGGAATTTACCTTCGACCTGAACTCGGGCGAGCTGACCTACAAGCTGAAAGACGGCGACGCCGACAAGACAGAGATATACACCGTGCCGAACGTGCGGCTTTTCGTTGACGAGGTGTTGGGCGTTGATGCGCAGAACTACCGTCAGCAGTACGATAAGGCGAACCCCGACAAGCCGCTGAAATACGACCTTGTGCCGATATCGGACAACAGCTTCTGGCTGAATCTGATACCGACGATACTCATGCTCGGCGTGATGATCTTCTTCTTCGTGTGGATGATGAAGAACGCGGGCGCGGGCAAGATGTCGAGCTTCGGCAAATCGAACGTCAAGAAGGCTCCCGATTCGAGAAAGGCTACCTTTGACGACGTTGCGGGTGCCGATGAGGAAAAGGAAGAGCTTCAGGAGATCGTCGATTTCCTTAAGAATCATAAAAAGTACAACGATCTCGGTGCGCGTATCCCGAAGGGCGTGCTGCTCATGGGACCTCCGGGAACAGGTAAAACGCTGCTTGCGAGAGCGGTCGCGGGCGAGGCAGGCGTTGATTTCTTCTCGATCTCAGGATCGGATTTCGTGGAGATGTTCGTCGGCGTGGGTGCTTCGCGTGTAAGAGACCTGTTCGAACAGGCTAAGAAGAACGCTCCCGCTATTATATTCATAGACGAGATTGACGCTGTCGGCAGACAGCGCGGCGCGGGTCTCGGCGGCGGTCACGACGAACGCGAGCAGACCCTTAACCAGCTGCTTGTTGAAATGGACGGCTTCGAGGAGAACGAGTCGGTCATCGTCATGGCAGCAACAAACAGAAGCGATATTCTTGACCCTGCGCTGCTTCGTCCCGGTCGCTTTGACAGACAGATCCTGGTAAGTTACCCCGACGTCAAGGGTCGTGAGGAGATACTCAAAGTCCACACGAGGAAAAAGCCCCTTGCTCCCGACGTCAGCTTAAAGACCATCGCGCAGACGACGGTAGGCTTTACGGGCGCGGAGCTGGAAAATCTTGTGAACGAGGCTTCGCTCCTCGCCGCGAGAAAGAACCGCAAGGCGATCACCCGCGCCGACCTCGAAGAGGCTGCAATCAAGGTAGTCGCGGGTCCCGAGAAGAAGTCACGCGTTGTTACCGAGCAGGAAAAGCGCCTTACGGCGTATCACGAGGGCGGTCACGCGCTCTGCCACTACTACTGCAAGACGCAGGATAAGGTGCATCATGTGACGATAATCCCCCGCGGACAGGCGGGCGGCTTTACCATGAGCCTTCCCGAGAAGGACAAATCTTACGTTTCCAAGCGCGAGATGTACGAGACAATCATCGTGCTGCTTGGCGGACGTGTCGCCGAAAAGCTCGTTCTGGACGACGTTTCCACGGGCGCTTCCAATGACCTCGAAAGAGCGACCGCGACCGCAAGGAACATGGTAACGCGCTACGGTTTCAGCGATAACCTGGGTCCCGTTGTTTACGGCAGGGGAGACCACGAGGTATTCTTAGGGCGCGATTACAGCTCCACACCGAGCTACTCCGAGAATGTCGCCGCCGAGATCGACTCCGAGATCAGAAGCATCATCGAAAGCGCTTTCGAGGACTGCGAGCAGATCATCAAGGAGCATATGGATAAGCTCGATCTCGTCGCACATTATCTGCTGAAAAACGAGAAGATCGACGGCAAGACCTTTGAAAAGCTGATGAAGGGCGAGCTTGACAGATCGGAGTTTATCCCCAATCACACGAACAAGCTCGAAAAGAAAGAGCCTATCCCCGCGACTTTCGCCGAGGAAAACACTGCTCCCGATGACATTTCTCTTGACAACAAGGAAGAGCCTTCCGCCGAGGGCGAGGCAGCTCCCGTTGATGCCGACAACGGCAATTCCGACGGCAATACCAAAGAATAATCAATAAAACTAAGGGCTTACCCAAGTGAGGTAAGCCCTTTTATAATATGTGTTTTAAAACGCCGTCGCCGCCGCATAAGCCGTTGACCACGCGATTTGCAGATTGAAACCGCCCGTGTAAGCGTCAGCGTCGATGACCTCGCCGATGAAATGCAGCCCCGAAACGAGCTTCGATTCCATAGTTTTCGGCGAAAGTTCCGTGACCTCCACGCCGCCGCGGGTGATAATCGCCTCCTCGACGGGTCGCAGCCCCTTGACCTCGAAGGTCAGCGCCTTGATCGTCTGCACGAGCCGCTGGCGTTCCTCGCGGGTGATCTGATTTACTTTTTTCGCGGGAGGTATCTGCGAACGTTTGATTATCACGGGGATTATGCTTGCGGGCAGAAGCCGTCCGAGAGAGTTATCGAAATCGCGGTTCGGTATGTCGGCGAAGTCGCGGAGGATACGCTCGTCAAGCTTTTTCTCATCAAGCGCGGGTTTGAAGTCGATCGAAAAGACGTATTTCACGCTTGCAATATCGGTAAGGTGCGCCGAAGCCGAAAGAACCAGCGGTCCGCTCATGCCGAAGTGCGTGAAAAGCATCTCGCCCTGCTCGGCAAAGATAACCTTGCCTGTTTGCTCATTTCGGACGGTAAGCCCGCAGTTTTTGAGCGAAAGCCCCATTGCCTGCGCACATTCGTTCCCGTAAAGCTCCACAGGCACAAGCGAGCCCATACATTCGGTGACGGTATGCCCCGCCTGACGCGCAAGCGCATACCCCGCGCCAGTCGAGCCTGTTTTCGGGTAGGAAAGCCCGCCCGCAGCGACGACCACGCGCTCGGCGAAATATTCGGCATTTTTGCCGTATACGCCCTTAACTGCGCCGCCCTCTATCATCAGCGAACGCGCCTCGTCGCGGATCACCCGCACGCCCGCGTCCTTTGCAGCGTTTATCAGAGCGCCCGAGATATCCTGTGCCTTATCGCTCATGGGGAAGACACGATTGCCCCGCTCGGTCTTAAGCTCGATGCCCAGCGATTCAAAAAAAGCCATCGTATCGGCGGGAGTAAAGCGGCTCAGCGCCGAGAAAAGAAACCTCGCATTGCGGGGGATATTCGCCATTACGGTCTGCACGTCGCAGTTGTTGGTGACGTTGCAGCGCCCCTTGCCCGTGATGTTCAGCTTGCGGCAGGGCTGACCCTCATGTTCGAGTACGATCACCTCGTGACCCAGCCACGCCGCCTGCACCGCGCACATCATGCCCGCCGCGCCGCCGCCGATTATCAGTATTTCTGTGTTCATTTGTTCTCCTCGCTCTTTTTCTCGTTCTCCTTGTAGACCTCGTACTTGTCCCATATCTGTTCAAGCTTCTCGAAGCTGCTGCGTACTTTTTCGACGTTCGATATCGAAAGCGCGGCAATAAGCGCGTTTATCAGCGAAAGCGGCGCGACGAGCGAATCGGCAAAGGAGTTCATGTCGCTGCGGGCGATAAGCAGATCGTCGGCAAATTCGGCAAGCGGCGACTGCTCCGAGTCGGTCAGCGCGATAACGTGCGCCCCCTGCGACTTGGCATAGTCGAGCATCTTGACCGTCTGCCGCGAATAGCGCGGGAACGAAATGCCGATCATCACGTCGCGGCTGTCAAGGCGCATGACCTGCTCGAAAAGCTCGCTCGTCGTGGTATTTCTCACCTGAATGACGTGCGGGAACATTCGCGAAAGGTAGTAACCGAAGAACGAAGCAAGCGGCTCCGCGCTCCGTGCGCCGAGAATGTATATCGTGTTGCAGCCCGCTATCGCCTCTACCGCCCGAGTGAACGCCTGTTTCGATGTCTCTTCGAGCGTCTTGCGTATTTTTTCGATGTCGCTGGTCAGCACTTGTTTAAGGACGTCCTCACCGCTTAAACGTTCGTTCGTCACTTCGATGCGCTGCACAGACGTCAGTTTGTTTCGCATCAGCTCCTGCAAGGACGAATGAAGCGCGGGATAGCCGTCAAAGCCAAGCATCGAGGCGAACCGCACAACGGTCGATTCGCTGACCCCGACGGTCTTGCCGAGCTCCTGCGCGGTCATGTAAGCCGCCTTGTCGTAATGGTCGAGTATGAACCGTGCGATCAGCTTGTGGCTTTTGGCATACTCCGAAAACTCCTCGTTTATCAGTGTGCAAAGATCCCGTTCGATTGTCTTCGCTTCCCTGTCTGAAATATTATTCTTTCCGAAAATCGTAATTCGTCAACTTCATAAGTATATTATACAGCAAACCGAGCGAAAATGCAAGTCTAAAAAGTAAATTATTCATTTTTAAAGGAAGTGAAAACGATACTGTTATTGAGACAGTGCTTTGCCGAGAAGCGAACAAACTTTTTCGGAAAACAAAACAGCCGGAGAAGTAATCCTCCGGCTTTGAATTATTTCATATGTAATACTTGAATTTCGGCATTTCTTCGAGCTTATGCTTATTCAGACGGTTCATGCGGTCGATACGCGCCTTAAGCTCGGGCTTGTCGGAAAGGTCGGTCAGTCCGCGAATATACGTGTCAAGCTCGGCATAGGTGAATCCGAGATTTTCCTCGTCGGTCTTGCCGCAAAGCCCGTCGATGGGCGTTTTGTGGACAAGCTCGTTCGGAAGCCCCAGATATTCGCCGATGGCAAGAATTTCCGTCACCGTGAGGTACGCCATCGGGCTGAAATCTCCCGCGCTGTCGCCGAACTTGGTGGAATAACCCACCCAGTCCTCCGAGAGGTTGCAGGTGTTGACGACCCTTCCGCCGCCCTCTACGCAGGCAGCCACCGCGTAGAGCGTCGCCATTCTGATTCGCGGGGGAGTGTTTATCTTTGCCTGCGGGGTAAGCTCTGTGCTCTTTTCAATGTTTTCGAGAAGCGCCGCCGCAGCCGAGCCGATGTTTATCTCGAAATGCTTTATCCCGAGATGGTTTACAAGCAGTCTGCTGCAATCAATGTCAGCCTGCTCGCCCTGCGGCATGAACACGCCGATCACCCTGTCCGTGCCCAAAGCCTTCGCGCAGAGAGCCGCCGCCACGGAGCTGTCCTTGCCGCCCGAAATGCCTATAACAGCCTTTGTGTTTTCGGCAGCATTGTTCTTGAAATATTCCCTTATCCAGTCGATCGCCGTCTCGCAGACCTTAGCGGCGTCAAAGCCGTATGCGAATTTGTCCATTTGTCATTCCTCCATGATATTGTCGTCCGTGCGAACGCGGTACAGTTTCGCGGGGCGGTGCGAGATCGCCGCCGCCGTTTCGTTCGTTTCGGTAATTTTATTCAGCATCTTCCGCCTGAAATTCGCGGGAGACGTCTGTTTGCCGGTTATCAGCTCGTAGGGCTGCTGCAAGTCGGCGATAGTGAAGAGCGGCGGCAGCAGCGGGAAGATCAGGTCGTGGATGACCACTTCTTCGCGCAGTTTGATAAAGCCGTCGTAGATGATCTGCGCGTGGTCGAATGCGATCAGCTGTTCGCCGACGTATTTGCCGTCAGAATAATCAAGTCTTATGCTCTCCGTGCCGTCCCCGAGCAATATCACGGCGCTGTTTTTGTTCTCGGCAAAATCGAAATCGAACCACCGCGCTTCGGCAGCGTCGGACTGCTCGCTCGAACATATCTCGACCTTGTTGGTCAGTGCAAGGAACGCGCAGGAGATTATCCACCCGCGGCTGTCTCTGCCTTTTTTGCTGTAAATCCCGAGATTTATCGTCTTAAGCTCATCGGTGATGCCTGTCTCTTCGGCAATCTCGCGACTCAGAGCCTGCTCGACCTCCTCGTCCTGCTTGAGAAAGCCCCCGGGCAGCGCGAACATACCTTTATGCGGTTCGTTCCCCCGCCGCACGAGAAGAATTTTCAGCTTTTTGGTGTCGAGCTTCGAGCGCTGTTCGGGCGGCACCGATTCCAGCCCGAAGACCACGCTGTCCACCGCGACGGACGGGCGCGGGTAGTCCGTTTGCTTTTTATCCATTGGCGCAGTCTCCTTTCCTGCCGAGAACCTTTGACATATACAGCACAAGGTCGTCATTGTTGGTGTAGATCGTGTCATAGGGAGTACAGGGCTTGCCGTTGTACCACACGCCCGTGCCGTCGGGGATATATCCGCGCTTAACGTACATTCGCTGTGCGCTGCCGTAACCGTTGTGAAGCCCCACGCTTAGACACACCGTATCGGAGCGTTCCGCCGCGAGCTTTTCGGCGATATCCATAAGCTTCGAGCCGATGCCGCGGCGCTGGAATTTCTGCAATACGTTCAGATCGACTATCTCGGGAATGTCCGTCCCCGCGAAAGCGCCCTCAGGTTCAAAATATAAGCTGACGTAGCCCGCGGGTTCACCCATGTAATCGGCAGCGAGGGCTATGCTTTTGCCGCCAAGCGCGTCACGAAGCTCGTCTTCATGCTTTTTGGGCGTGGAGTTCCAGCCCTGTTTTATCTCCTCGTCCGCGAAATACTGCGCGTCAGTTTCGGCAAGGTCGCGTA
>JAILFF010000188.1 GCA_024697705.1 Ruminococcus sp. | reverse complement strand
TACCTCCTTTTCCTCTTTCTTACGTCTATTATAGCATATCAGATATTCAGAATTTGCACAACTATAGAGGATTTAAAAGTGCAACGGAAATGTGGAGACAGATAATATCAAGGCTTCTGCATACACCCCGGCAGAAGCCTTGCTTTTACAGAGCGTATGCTCTGCTTTTAGGGGAGGTCTCGGAGGGGTTTTCCCCTCTGAGCAGGTAGTACCGCGCAGCCTATGCAAAGCCCGCCATTAGTCGGGGTTTGTATAGCCAGCGGTGCTACCTGCCTATGCTGCCATTTACGCAGCATGAACTTTTTTAGCCGCGCTTTTTGCGCGGCTGCACCACAATTAAACAGAAACGCACGACAGCGATACCGAAAAGCACTACGTTCGGTACCGCTGTTTTTTCATGCCTATTTTTCATACCGTTTTTGATACAAATTAGTATCCGGCGCGTATGCGCCGCGACGATTTTTGGTATCAGAGGGTATTTTGTCTGAGAAATTCATCATTTTTCAGTCATTTTCGGTTCAATGCAAAAACAGGAGATCGGCGGTATAATAATATTTGAAGGAGGCGATCATTATGTGACAGGTTTAAAGACATTGACTGCGGTGAAAAAAACAGAGCATAAAATTCATCATTTTTCACTCATTTTTCGTTCAATGACAAATCGGAGAATCTGTGGTATATTAAGACCCGACGGGAGGCATCAGAGAGGTGCTAAGCCGTCGCAACATGAAATGGAGGGATTTCAATGAGAGAATTGAAGAACGGAACGAAGATCATAGGCGTGGATCACGGCTATGGCAACATCAAAACTGCAAACACGATCATGCCCACGGGTATCACGGCGTATTCGACTGCACCGACCTTTGACGGGAACATTCTGATCTATGACGGAGTGTACTACCGCATAGGTGAGGGACACAAGGCATTTATCGCAGACAAGAGCATGGACGAGGACTTCTACCTGCTGACACTTGCAGCAGTAGCGCAGGAACTGAGATGTAGCTACTGCACCGAAGCCGATATTCACATCGCGGCGGGACTGCCTCTGACCTGGGTCAAGACCCAGCGCGAGGACTTCCGCAGGTACATCATGAAGAACAAAAACGTGAAGTTCACGTTCAACGATGTGGCGTACAAGCTGCACCTCGTCGGCTGTTCGATCTATCCGCAGGGGTATCCCGCTGTGGTTGACAGGCTTTCACAGCTGACGGGCGTGAACCTGCTTGCGGACATCGGCAACGGCACCATGAACATAATGTTTATCAATAACAAGCGCCCCATCGAGAGTAAGTGCTACACGGAAAAACTCGGCGTGAACCAGTGTGTTATCGCGGCGAAGAACGCAGTCATGGACAGGTTCTGCACGAAGATCGACGAGAGAATTATCGAGCAGGTGATAAGGACGGGCAAGGCGGATATTTCCGAAAAATACCTGACCTGCATAACCGAAACTATCAAATCGTACTGCGGCGAACTTTTCCAGACGTTGGCAAAATATGAGTACGACCCCGAGCTGATGAGACTTTACGTTGCGGGCGGCGGGGGCTGTATAGTCAAGAACTTCGGGGAGTACGACATGAGCCGCGTGACGATCATTGACGACATCTGCGCGGCGGCGAAGGGCTATGAGACTATCGCTTACGAACAGCTGAAGAAGGAGGGCTGATATGAGTAATATCAAATGTACCACGCTGCGATTCAACATCGACAAGCCCATTGACCGTCAGGCGTGGGATTATCTTCAAAGCATTGATAAGGACGAGTTCAAATCGTACAGCCAGGCGGTCGCGGTTGCTGTGACGGAGTATTTCAAGAATTACTATCGCAAGAAAGATGACCCGTATCTCGAGACCCGCGAGCGCGAGGAAAAGTTTGTTGAGCAGATCGTTTCGGCTGTCGAAGCCGCCGTTGAAAAGGCTCTGCCTACGTTCCTTGCGGCTTGCTTCACGAAAATGGTGATGCCGTACAACACGGCTGCGCCGACAATAAATATCACGAATACCAACGAGAATAACGTTTCTGCCGACGATATTGATTTCGATTTCGTCGGCGGGTAAGGAGGGTAAATGATTAGGACAAGGGACAAACAGTTTAACGTAAGGCTGACCGAGAAAGAGCTTGCAGCCTTTGAGAAAAAGCGTAAGACAAGCGGCCTGAGCAAGACGGATTTCTTCATGAAGCTGGTGCGGGGCTCTAATATAAAGGTGTATCGCTTCGATGATGAGGTGAAAGCGATAATGCACGAACTTCGGAAGATCGGAGTAAACCTAAATCAGGTGGCGTATCTAGTGAACATCACGCAGGACGGCAAGGCGCTGAAAGAGCTTCGTATTATGCAGAACAGCTTCTGCGCGGCGATGGACAGGCTGTCGGCATTCCTTGACAAGCCCCTTGTGGAGGACTAATGCAATTCGGGAACGTGAATGTGGATTACGCGCCCTGCAAATCGGTCGGGGCGCTGAAAGCCGCGGCGGACTATATGCTCGGGCGAAAGAGGGAGCAGGTCGAAAGCGGTGTGAGGAAAACCTCCGAGGGGCTTTACACCGCCCTCGGCTGTAACCGTGAAAACTTCGCAAACGGGATTCTGGTCACACGCAAGCTGAACGGGAAAAGCTACTCGAAGCACAAGGATAACACGATACTTGCGCACAAAATGTCGATCTCGTTTCACCCCGATGATAATGTAAGTTACAAAGACGCTTACAAAATCGCAGAGGATTTCGCGGAGCATTTTATTCACAGTAAAGGTTATGAGGTACTGTTCGCGGTACATACCGATACCGACCACGTTCACGCGCATTTCCTGATAAGTAACTGCAATATGGAAACGGGAAAGTCATACCGCAGGAGCCAGCGCGATCTTTATGAGATGTCGGAATATTTCGGACAGAAGTGTCTGGAACATGGATTTACTCACTCGGTTCGGGACAGCTTCTATAATAATGATATGTCGCGTCAGAAGGACAAACTGACATTCGGAGAAGCGCAAATGAAAAAGCGCGGCGCGGAGAGCTTTAAGGACGAATTGCGTGAGGTAATAAGAATAGAAATCACTGACCCGAACAACCACACTTTCGATGATGTGATTCGTGCGCTGTGGGAGCATTACAACGTTGAGTGCAGGGTCGCGGGAAATACGGTGTCGTACCGGCACCCGCAGTATTTGGATAAGAACGGAAAACCGGTTTCGGTTCGTGGCAGTAAATTGGGAGAATTGTACACGAGAAAGGGGATAGA